>NZ_JAPVZI010000008.1:0-118130 GCF_041432315.1 Streptococcus sp. 27098_8_76
CTACTTCTGATTTGAATAAATCTTCTGATGGGATTGTCGCAGTAGTTCCATCTTTCAGTGTAACTGTCGCATTACCATCTTCATCAAATTTAACAGATTTAGTTTCTGGGTTTAATTCTCTTAATTTTTCTTCTACTTTAGCTTGATCATCCGGATCATTTGCTTCACCGGCTACTTTGTCTGCTGGTTTAACAATTTTACTATTTCCTGCATCTGGGTTAGAAGTATCTTCTTTAGTTCTTACTAATTCTGATGCTGGAATTGCTGCAGTTTTACCTTCTGGAGTAGAAACAGAAACAGTTCCATTTTCATCGATTGTTACGATAGCATCTGGATTTACCTCTTCAACTTTAGCAACAATCTTAGCTTTCTCTTCGTCAGTTAAGTTCGATGGATCTTTTACGATAACTTTATCAAGTGGTTTGTTAATGTCATTTCCACCTTTACCGTTATCTAACTGGTCCTCAGTTTTCACTAATTTTGTCGGATTGATAATTCCTTTATCGCCAGCTTCTGTTGTTACTTCGATGTTTCCATTTTCATCATATTTAACTTCTTTAGCTGTTGGGTTAACTTTCTTAACTTCTTCTAAGATTTTAGCTTTTTCTTCATCTGTTAATGCACTTGGATCTTTTACTAATACTTTATCAATTGGTCTGTTTACTTCTCCAATTGCTTTAATAGCCGCCTTATCAGCTTCTTCTATTGTATTAACATCGTCTACACTACTTACTGCATCAATTGCTGCTTTAGATTTTTCCGCAACTTTATCTACTTTAGCTTTTAATTTAGCTTTAGCTTCAGGAGTTAGATCGTTACGCGCATCGATTTCTGCTTTCTTAGCTGTTGCTTCTTCATCAATTGCTTTACGAGCATTTGGTTTATCTTCTACAACTGGTACAGATTTTTCAATTTCACCTTCAGCTTTTTCTTGAAGTTGCTTAACTTTTGCATCTGTTCCAGCTTTATCGATTTCTTCCTTAGCTTCTTCTGCTAGAGCTTTAGCTGCATCTGCTGCAACTTTCTTCTCTTCATCAGTAGCATCTGGAGTGTTAGCAATGTCTTCCAATTGTTTTGCTAATTTATCTTCGATTGCTTTCTTGGCTGCTGGTTTAGTTACTGCTTCTGGATTTACAGCTTTAACATCTGCTACACCTTTATCTTTTGCACCATCTACTGCTTTTTGAGCTTCTGCTGCTTTTTCTGGTGTTTCTGCATTAGCTGGTTGATCATTGATCGCATCTGTTGCTTCTTTAGCTTTATCTTGAGCTTCTTTCTTAGCTGCTGCTTTTTCTTCGTCAGTTAAGTCTTTACGCCCGTCGATTGCTTCTTCTTTCTTAGCTAACTCTTTTGCAATTTCTTCTTTAGCTTTTTCTTTCGCTACTGGATTTACTTTCGCAACTTCTCCAGTACCAGCATTTTTCGCTGCATCTACTGCTGCATCTGTTGTTGCTGCATCGATTGCTTTCTTAGCGTCATCTGCTGCTTTCTCTGCTGCTTTCTTAGCTTCATCTTTTTCTGCTGGAGTTAAGTCTTCACGTGTGTTAATTGCGTCTACTTTAGCTTTAAGAGCTGCATCTACTGCTTCCTTAGCTTCTGGTTTCTTAGCCGCTACTGGATTTACAGCTTTAACATCTGCTACACCTTTATCTTTTGCACCATCTACTGCTTTTTTAGCTTCTGCTGCTTTTTCTGGTGTTTCTGCGATAGATGGTTGAGCGTCGATTGCATCTGTTGCTGCTTTAGCTTTTGCTTGCGCATCTTTCTTAGCTGCTGCTTTTTCTTCGTCAGTTAAGTCTTTACGCCCGTCGATTGCTTCTTCTTTCTTAGCTAACTCTTTTGCAATTTCTTCTTTAGCTTTTTCTTTCGCTACTGGATTTACAGCTTTAACATCTGCTACACCTTTAGCTTTAGCTGCATCTACTGCATCTTGTGCTGCTTTTGCTGCTTCTGGTGTAGTTGCGTTGTCTGGTTGAGATTCGATTGCATCTGTCGCTTTTTTAGCTTTTGCTTGAGCATCTTTCTTAGCTGCATCTTTTTCTTTGTCAGTTAAGTCAGGACGTGCATCGATTTCTCCAACTTTCTTAGCCAATTCATCTGCGATTGCTTGCTTAGCTGCTTCTTTCGCTACTGGGTTTACAGCTTTAACATCTGCTACACCTTTAGCTTTAGCTGCATCTACTGCATCTTGAGCTGTTTTAGCTGCTGTTGGTGTAGTTGCTACATCTGGCTGCTTGTTAATAGCGTCTGTTGCTTCTTTTGCTTTCGCTTGTGCTTCTTCCTTAGCTTTTGCTTTCTCTGCATCTGTTAAATCTTTACGTGCATCGATTGCTTTTTCTTTTTCTGCTAATTCATCTGCGATTGCTTTTTTAGCCGCTTCTTTAACTACTGGAGTTACATTTGCAACTGCTGTAGTTCCATCTGCTTTAGCTTTATCAACTGCTGCATTTGTAGTTGCTGCATCAACAGCACCTTTAGCTACGTCTGCTTGCGCTTTTGCTACTTCTTTAGCTTTAGTTTTCTCTTCTGGAGTTAAATCTGTGCGAGCATCGATTTCTTGGTTTTTAGCTTCTAACGCTTTATCGATTGCTTTCTTAGCTTCTGGTTTAGCTTTAGCTACTGGATCTACTGCAGTAACTTCATCTACACCTGTTTCCTTAGCTGCATCTACTACATCTTGAGCTGTTTTAGCTGCTGCTGGTGTAGCTGCTGCATCAGGTTGTTCTTTAATTTTCGCTAATTGTGCATCAGCTTTATCTTTTGCTTCATTCTTAGCTGCTGTTTTTTCTTCATCAGTTAAGTCTGTACGCTTATCAATTTCGCTATTTTTATCTTCTAATGCTTTTGCAATTGCTTTCTTAGCTTCCGCTTTGGCTACTGGAGTTACATTTGCAACTGCTGTAGTTCCATCTGCTTTAGCTTTATCAACTGCTGCATTAGTTGTTGCTGCATCAACAGCTTCCTTAGCTTTATCAGCTGCTGCTTTTGCTGCTTCTTTAGCTTTAGTTTTCTCTTCTGGAGTTAAATCTGGACGATCATCGATTTCTTTGTTTTTAGCTGCTAACGCATCGTCAATCGCTTTCTTAGCTGCTGGTTTCTTAGAAAGTACAGGATTATCTGTTTTAATCTTGTCAGTTCCTGCTTTTTCTACAGCATCTAACTCAGGTTTAGTTGTAGCATTAGAGTTAGCAATATCTTGAAGAGCTTTAGCTTTATCTGCATTTACTTGCTCGATTGCTTTATCTTTTTCTTCTTTAGTTGCTTCTGGGTTATTATTAATAGCCTCAATTTGCTTCTCAGCTGCTTTATTAACCGCATCGATAGCAGGTTGTTTGTCTAGAGTTACAAATTCTGACAATGGTTTTTTATCTGTAGAACCATCTGTATATGTTACTACAAGATTTCCATCATTATCTTTTGTTACTGAGGCAATCTTAGCCTTAGCATCTGCAGCATCTACAGTTTTACCTTTTTTGTCAGCTAAGTTAGCATCATCATTGGTATTAGAGTACTCAATTTGTAGTTTTTCTTTGATTTTCTCTAATTCTGCTTCTGTTACATTAGCTGGATCTGTTACAGCAACTTTTTCAGTTGGTTCCTTGATTTCGTACTTATCTGCTTGTGATTTAACGATGAATTCAACATACCCAGGTTTTTTCTGGCGAAGTGCAGGGTCACTCTCAACATTGTAGGCTTCATTTGCTGGCATAGATTTAACACCGTCATTATCTTTAGCTTCGATAAAACTTGTCCACTTTTGCCCAGCTCTCAGATTTGTTACTCCTACCATCTTGATAGTAGCTGTTTTTTTATCCTCAGATACAGTTCCTTCCCCAGATGCTACAGCACTATTAGTTACCTTTCCTATAGTAAAACCAAAACCACTAGCATTATCACTTTCATCTAAGCCTTTATTTCGTAGATATAAATCTTTTACTATTGTCTCGTCTTTACCGGTAAATGTTAAGTCAGTTTTTTCTCCTGTATAAATATAGATCTGACGTTTATCAACATTTGAGTATGGAAGTTCTACTGTAGGGGCAACTTTTGTACGTGCGAAGTCAGTTAATGGTCTACTATCTATAGATCCATCTTTATATGTTACTACAACATTGTTTCCATCTTTTATAATAGATTCAATACGATCATCTTGATTTTCTACTTCTGTACCTTTTTCATCAGCTAGATTTTTATCTGGGTTTTCAGTAGAGTATTGAATTTTAATATTTTTCTTAATCTCATTAAACTCAGCAACTGTGACATTATTAGCATCCACTACAGGAACTTTTGTCTCTGGAGTTTTAATGTCATATTTGGCTGTTTGAGCTTTTAGTTTGACAGTGAATGAACCTGGGTCAGTTGCATATGATTTAGAAGTTGCAGTATTCTCGATAAATGCACCATCAGTATCTGTAGCTGTTGCATAACGAGTTACAATTGTAAGTTCTTGATCTGCTTCTTTAGGGAATTTACTCTCAGCAATTCCAGAGTTATCTTTTGAAATGTTACCTTTAATTTTTACAATAGCTGGATTTTCTGCTGTTGCTGGTGTTTCTGTAGAAATTTTTTCAACTGTTGTATTGTACTCATTATCTAAAACATCAGGATTAGATGCATCTTTAGCTGGTGAATCCTGATTCCCACCACGTTTAATTGTCGCAGATGCTATTTTTCCTGAATCATCTGTAAATTTAACAGGAATTTCAAAATCTTCGTTCGCATACACGTAAACGTCTTTTTTACCATCTACTGAGTATGGAATTTCAACTGTTGGAGCTGCGTTAGTACGGGCAAATTTAGTCAATGGTAATGTATCTGTAGAACCATCATTATACGTCACCACCATATTGTTGTCTACTTTTTCAACAGATTTAATCTTGTCGGCTTTATCGTCAACATTTTGACCTTGTTTCGCAACTAAGTTAGCATCTGTATTCGTTTTAGAATAGTGAAGTTTGATGTTTGCATTGTTTGCACCAACTAGTTTCTTAAACTCTGCATCTGTTACATTGTTAGCATCAACTACTGGGAACTTAGCCGCTTCGTTTTCAGGTGTTGTAACATCATACTTTTGAGTTTGAGGTTTAAGCATGACACGGAAGGCGGAGTCGTTAGCTACTTCTTTTCCAGAAGAACCAACAAATGTCGTTCCTTCGACATCTGTAACTGCCACATAACGCCAACCTAGAACTAGCCCCTGTGGAGTTTCTCCTTTTGTTGCTGCGTCTAGGCTATCTTGTGATAAACCATCTACTGCTTTTGGAGTACCTGAGTATCTGATAACCGCTGGATTTGCTTCTGTTGCTGGTGTTTCAGTAGAGATAACATTTGCCGTATATCCATACTGAGTATTGATTTTATCAGTTTCATCTGCTACAGGATTAAATGCTTTTTTCCCCCCTTGTAGCAATGTAGCTCTTGAAATCTTATCCGCATCATCTTTGATTTTGATATCAAATGAGTTCTCTTCTGCACCATAGACATAGATTTCTCGCTTAGCTGCATCTGAGTATGGGAATTCTACTGTTGGTTTTTCGTTTGTACGTGCCACATCTGCAACTGGAGTGGTGTCTACTGAACCATCTTTATAGGTAACAGTAACTGTTCCATTTGCCACAGTGATCCCATCGGTTTCTGCTAGGACCGAAGATTTATCTGCTAGGACTTCTCCTTTTTTAGAAGCTAGTCGAGCATCTTGTGTAGTTGCTTTATCAGAATATTGGATACTAATTTTTTCTTTAATTTTGGCAATATCTGCTTCAGTTAAGCTATCAATATTCGAAACAGCAATCTTATCAGCATTTGATTCTGGTAACTTGATGCTATATTTGTATGTTTGAGATTTTACAACTAGTCTGAAGTAACCGTCTCCGTTTGTACCTGCTCCCGCTTCAATCTTTCCTCCTGCTGCATCATAAATTTGCATAAATCTAGAACCTAATACAGCATCTTGGCTTTCTTGTTTTGTATATGGAGGAAGTGCTTTGAATCTTTCATTCGGTTTTCCTGTGATTGTAACTGTCGCTGGTCCTGGCGTCTCAGTTAAAACAGAATGATATGTCCACCCAAAACCATCCGTTTCCTCTTGGTTAGGAGCCGAGCTTATAGGTCGTCCATCTAAATACTGACCGCTTCCTCCCTTAACATAGGCGCTGCTAATATTTCCAGCAGTTGAATTTACAGAAATACTAACATTCGCATCTTCTTCATTATATAAATAGATTTCTTTTTTAGATTGATTTGAATATTCTAGAGTATAGCTAATATCGCCTTTAGTCTCAGTCGTATCCGCTCTAAAGGCATTATTCTTATCTAATGCTTTCCCATTACGGGCATCATTAGATCCTGTATTTTCGATCGAGTTAGACTCTGATTTTGGTTCAGTGTTTTCAGCTGACTTCCCTACAGTTTCTTTACCTTCAGTTGTATCTACTGCTGGAGTTTCTTTTTTCTCTACAGGCTTGTTTCTTAATTTAGCATTAGCTGTAGTGACAAGTTTGCTGTAAGCTTGTTTCAGTTCAGCTTGAGTAGTTGCGTTCGCTAATGTAGCTTTTGCAGATTCTAGTTCAGCTTTTAATACTGCAACAGATTCTTCCGTTTTGTTATCGTAAGAACCATTAGAAAGTTTTGTTTCAATTTCTGAAACATAGCTTGTTAACTCTGACTTGTCCAAAGTTGGAGTTGTTGCTTCTACAGATGTCTCTTGTTTGCTTAGTTCATTAGCTGATACAGCTCCATTACCTAAGAACATGAAAAGAGCAGCGACCGCTACACTAGCCGCTCCAAAGCTATATTTACGAATCGAGTAACGCGTGACCTTTTCGCGGTGCAGACGTTCAACACGACTCATAGATGGTTTGTTTTCCATTATTTTCTTTTCTCCTTTTGTGAGGTTAATTGATTTGATTTCCACATGACACCTGCATACAGAAATCTACAATTTGCATTATATCTTATTTTTAATATATATGCAAAGAATTTGATTTGAAATTTTCGCAAAAAAAAAGCGTTTTTGGGAAAGTAAGAAATTTTTAGACAAATTCATTTAGTATATTTTTACTTTTTTATAAATAAATATTTTTGATGAATTTATATTAAAATTACATATTAATTCGTGTTCGTTCACAAAGATAGCACATTCATATAGGATTGGTAGTAAAATAAATAAGTTTGGAATATAAAATAAACTGTTTTTATACTGTCTAAGAAAAAATCATTCGTGAAAAAATATGAGCTAAAAACAAAACATGCTACCTTATTTCGGCAACATGTCATCGTTTTCTACTTACAACAAGGCCTCGAACTCAGCGACAGTCATGCCCAACTGCTGGCTAGCAACTTCAGAAGTCAGGAGACCTTGACGTACTAGATTTACTAGCATAGACAAACTTCCTTCAACTTTTCCTCGTTCAAGACCACGCTCTAAACCTTGTTCAATACCTTCTGCACGACCACGTTCAAGACCACGTTCTAAGCCTTTTTCTTCAGCTTGTTCCAAGGCATAATCATGCGCTAATAAGGCTTGTTCTTCTCGCATACGTAGTTGACTAAACATTTTCCTGTCCTCCTCGGACCAGCTCTTGTAGTCTAGCAGTTGGTCTGCTTGGCTGATGGCTCGCTCAGGTTGTTGGGTAAAGGGCTTATTCCCGAAAAACTCCAACCACGGCTTGCGAACCTCATCTTTGCTGGTTTCTCTGTACTTTTAGGTCTTATTTATGATGTTTATGATGGTTTTTCAATAGCTCCTCAAACTCAGCGACGGTCATGCCTAATTGATGGCTGGCAACTTCAGAAGTCAGGAGACCTTGACGTACTAGATTTACTAAACCTACTTTTAATCCCTGTTCAATGCCTTCTTCTCGTCCTTGTTCACGACCCTCTGCACGACCACGTTCTAAGCCTTTTTCTTCAGCTTGTTCCAAGGCATAATCATGTGCTAACAATGCCTGTTCTTCTCGCATACGTAGCTGACTAAACATTTTCCTGTCCTCCTCGGACCAGCTCTTATAGTCCAGCAGTTGGTCTGCCTGGCTGATGGCTCGCTCAGGTTGCTGGGTAAAGGGTTTATTCCCGAAAAACTCCAACCACGGCTTGCGAACCTCGTCTTTGCTGGTTTCTCTGTATTTTTTTAATTCCAAGAATGCCATCTTGACCAGATGGTTTTCTTGACCATTATTTGTGATAGTTAAGACTTCACCTGTCGTGTCCTCTCGCATACTAAAGCTGTGAAAAGCCAAGTCATCTTGGAAGTAGTTGCTGTCCACAATAGCAATAGCATAAACTGGTGCGATGTGTTTGTAACTCTGGTGTGTATCACCTTCTCGTTGACGAATTTTTTCTAGGTTTTGATTGACCTGACTGCACAGGTAAGCCCACAGGCGATTGATGAAAAAATTCTGATGATGAACTTGAATTTCAATAATTACTTGCGTACCATTATCCAATTCCGCCAAGACGTCTATACTGGTATAGAAATCCTGTGCCGAGTAAGGCATGGAAGGCAAGACATGAATATTGCTTCCCTCCAAAATGGTCACATTTTTGGCTGGTAAATCCAACATATCGCGAATAAATTGACAAGTGATTTCTGGATTGCTAAAGATTTTCTTAGCTACCAAGTCATTGGTTGGGCTAATGCCCGGATGTCTTAAAGTCATCCATTTCCTCCTTCTATTATACCATAGTTTTAAATCTAATTTTGCTAGATTCGATGGTTCTATCTATTTATTCGAAAAGGAAATGAATTGTGAAGATATTTTATCTCGTTTCAACTAAAATATGAGCTTGATCAATCAGCTGTCCATCAATAGTCAGATTCAGATAGAAATCCAAGGTCTTATCAGCAGCAAAATACAGGGTTGGTAGACACAAATCTTTTTTGCATTCCCCAGCTTGTAATTGAAGAACTTGAATTTCGTCCTGATAGGCGACACCATGGACACCTGTCCCCGGTTGAATCGAAATCTTAGCCTCCAAAGGAGTATTACTTTCGCTACGTTCAATCCTAAAATGAAGAGTCTCTCCCTTTGTCACAGCTAGACTTTTTTCTGCAAATGCTAGCCCCTGAACAACTTCTGTTTTTGATAAGCTAGGAGTTTTATAGAGTGAAATCTTGGTCAATATAGGTAAATCCTGTGACTCTGTAATCATCACGCGCACCTTCTGTGCCTCTACTAGCGGACCTCGCAGGAGACGCTTATGACCAACTGTAAAGCCTGTACCAAATTCTTGCCAGACGCCATCCACCTCTACTTGCACATGAAAAGCTGCGATTCGTTGGCCCAGCTTCAAATCTTCTCTTAACTCAATTACATCAAAAGTTTTAGGTGACCCTAACTCAAGTTCTAACTGGATTGGCAAGCCTACGTCGCTTGCCCAAGAGCTGGTCTTAAGGCCATCTGTCAAATAGTGACAGGCAAAGTCTGCGGAAAGAACAGGACCAGACACCTTAGCTCCCAGAGCCAAATCTTCTTTATAGAGCTCATTGCGATAGGCCGCAAATTCATAGAGGCGTTCAATATCCTTTGTGTCAAATAGCCCATCTTGATTCGGCGGAATATTGAGCAAGAGTGGAGTTCCTCGCCCTACTGAGTGAAAGTAGATTTCAACCAATTCCTCAAGAGACTTAGGATCCTGGTCCTCATGGTAAAACCAACCTGGCCGAATGGAAACATCTGCCTCACCGATTGAAAAAATAGTGCCTGAAGAATCTCCATGCTGAAGATAGTCCAGCTCTGCTTCTGTCCCTAGTTTGTCAGGATTCACCTTTTGCCATAGGGGATCACCTGCATACCCTCGTTCATTGCCAATCCAGCGGATACTAGTGCCTTCTGTTGAAAAAATTAAGCAATCTCCCTGCAGTTCACGAATGGTTTCAAACCATTTTTCAAATTCATAATTGACCTTTTGAGCTCCCTCTCCTCTGGCACCATCCATCCAGACCTCAGCAAATTTCCCTCCATTGCCATAGGCAGGATTTGATAAGATTTCCTTCAGCTGAGCCAGATAATAGGCATTATAGTCCGCTTCTCGGTCCACATGATAGAGGGGACTATGGGCATCCCACGGTGATAGGTAGACCCCCATATCCATATCAAACTCTGTGGCAGCTTGGGACACCTCAAGGAGCAAGTCTCCCTCTCCATTCCTCCAAGGACTGGCCTTGACCGAATAATCTGTGTGAGCTGTCGGATAGAGGACAAAGCCGTCGTGGTGCTTGATCACCAAAATCAACTTTTTAAAGCCCGTTTCCTTGAGCACGCGAACCCACTCACGCGCATCTAACCTGGTCGGATTAAAGCGTTCAGGTTCCTCCTGACCTGTCCCCCATTCCTGGTCATAAAAGGTATTAGGCCCAAAATGGATAAAGGCTGCTAGTTCATCCTCTAAATAAGCTAGCTGGGCCTGACTAGGCAAGGGCCCATGCGGTTTTATTTCTCTTACCATACTACTTCCTATCTACACTTTTCTTTACTTTTTTGGCATATACTTGCAATTCGGTTAAGGCTAGGGGACTAGTCAAACTTTCAAATCGAAGACGAAGGGCGTAAGTCTTCACCTTATCAAATTCAAAACGAAGCTCTTCATCCTTGTCACTTGACACTTTTCGGATGCCTGATACAGGGCGCCAATTCTCCTCTTGTTTGAGTAGAGAATCCTTGTCCAAATGGTTGGGAGTCCGAGGCAAGGCAGGCTCATTCCCTACATAATAATCGATAAAGGTCGGCTCAACGGCCACATATTCTTGATTTTCAACATAATACAAGGTCAGGTTATCCACAAATCGCGGTTTTAAAATCCCTGCATCTCCAAACAGAATACCCACGCTGGCTTGCTCTGACTTGGCAATCCAAGTATTGGCTGTCGATTTCTTCCGAGCAATAACCTTGTCATTGAGATATGAGGCTGGGTGATTCGGCTCTGAATGGGAAGCAAAGACCAGAGGCAGGTTGGATCCTGTCCACTGATCGGAAATAACTTCCCCATCTACACTGACATCTGTCACATGAATGGTGACTGTTGCTGGCAACTCACAGCCCGCTACTTGTCCTGTGAGCACACTTTCTCCTACCTGAGCATAGACTTGAGGTTCGAGTTCATCCCAAGTCACCTTGGCCGTATCTCGTCTGCCATCTGATAAGACTAGCTTGACTCGATCTGGTAAATGTGGGACTTCCTTGACAAGCGTCCAAACCTTTTCAGGCTCAATAGCGCAAATCCCTTGGACACAAACCTGAGCAGAAGCCTTTATATCCAGCCCCTCAAGATGACCAGATACCGTAAATTTATGAAAGCTTGCTATATCTTCTTCGGAGATTGCCTCCCAAACAACCTTGACTCGTTTTGCACCACCGAACTCATAGTCCACCAAAACTGAAGATGGCAGCTGTGGATAAGTTCCCTTAGCTGTATACAAGCGAAGTGATCGTACAGAAACTGCCTGCCCTAGTGAGGTATTTTCTGCCACCTGAAAATGAGTTTGATAGGCCTTCCCTTGATAAAAGGCGCGAATAGCCAAGTCCCCTGCAGACAAGCAATAAAGCACTCCCTGCTTGATAATGGCGTGGGCACTACCACTCATCTCCCAAATCACTTCACTATTCCCCACCTTGTTCACAGGGTTATCCACAGTTTGTGGATAAAGTCCAATAGCTGGGGAATCCCCTTCTTGCAATCCTGCCTGCTTGTCCACTCGAATCTCAAATAAGCGCTTATTTTTCACTGGCTGACAAGCCAAAGCCTCTCCCACTAAGATATCAAAACTTGCTGGCTCTAGCCCTCTGGCACTAGCCTTTACTCTCACTTGACCTACCTGCTCCAAGCTCTGAACCAAAAGTACACCTCTGCCATGAAAGGCTTTCCGCTTAAACCGACCATTTTTCTGGGCTTGGTAACGTTCACGACTGGCCTGCCTACCATTATCCACACCTACAATGCGAGCAGGGCCTTCAATTTCAAAATGAAGTTGATTGGAAGCAGTCGGCACCCAATTTCCATCCTTGTCCAATACATCAAAATAGAGATAGAGGAGGTCTTGCCCATCTGGCTCCAGTTGTGATTTCTCGGCATGTAACCCGATTTTGGTTGGCTTACCTGCAGTCACCACCCTATCTTCTGCCACAAGCTGACCTTGACGGTCATAGGCCACAGCAGACAATTCTCCTGGTTGATAAGCCAAGCGCCATTCGAGATAGAGTTGGTCAGAACCTTGTCCCTCTTGGTATTTTCTGCCATCTGAAGTCCATTTTTCCTGAAAAGTCTTCCTACCTTGAGATTTTCCATTGAGAAATAGCTCTACAGAACGGGCATTTGAATACACTCTAACAGGGATATCCCCATACTTATCCACAACTTGTTGATAACTCTTGTGGATTTCCCAATTCCAGTGGGGCAGGATATGAACCATGGGATGCTGATCTGCATCCACCCATTGACTTTGGTAGAGATAATAATCATTTTTAGGAATCCCTGCTGTGTCCACGATCCCAAAATAAGAACTCTTGACAGGCGTGTCATTTTGATTGTGCCAAGGAGTCGGCTCACCGATATAGTCCACTCCTGTCCAGATAAACTGACCTGCATAGTCTAGCCGATTTCTATCTGCTATCCAAGCAGCCGTCGCCGTCTTCCCCCAAGGAACCCGATCATTGCCATAGTCTGACTGTTCAAAATTCCGCACGCGACGATTATCCCCAACCCATTCCTTATCTGGGCGAAAATAGCTGTCACGCGTCCGTGTAGCCGATGAGGTTTCAGATCCATAAAGTCGCCACTTGGGATGTCTTTTGCGAATCCCATCAATATTGTCTTCCGAGTAATTCAAACCCACCACATCCAACAAATCAGCAATCTTTTCATGATCTCCAGAACCATCTCCGAAGCGGAACTGGTCCATTCCCATGGTCACAAAACGGCTATCATCAACCTCCTTAACCCTTTCTAGCAAGCGCTTGATCGTCTTCAATGAATGAGCATCACCATTTGCTTCGCTGACCTCATTTCCTAAGGACCACATATAAATCGCTGGATTGTTCTTGCCACGCTGGACCATGGTTCGCAAATCGTAATCTGACCAGAAATCGCCTGCTTTCGCTTCTGGATGAGTCGCTTCTTCCTCAAAAAAGCGACCATAGTCATATTCTTTCTTGCCTCCATACCAGGTATCAAAGGCTTCTTCTTGGATGAGTAAGCCCATTTTGGCAGCTAGATCCAGCAAAATGCTACTGGCTGGATTGTGGGTAATTCGGATAGCATTGACCCCCATTTCCTTCATCTGGCGCAAGCGTCTCTCGGCAGCTGACCTGTTTTCCACAGCTCCCAGCGCTCCGTAGTCATGATGCAGACAAACCCCGTGAATCTTCAACCAGCGACCATTTAGAAAGAAACCCTTATCCGCATGCCAATCCATATAGCGGTAACCAAAAGTCTCCTCTCCTTCATCAACCAAGACGCCATTTTTATAAAGACGAGTCTTCAATTGGTAAAGTTGAGGATAGTCAATATCCCAAAGTAAGGGTTGAAAAATTGATATTGCTTGTTGGAAAGAATGTTTGTCCCCAGACTCAATCACTACAGAATCTGTCGCCTGCCAGTCTGACAGTTGTTGTCCATCATACCAGATACTCTGTTCCAAATACACCAACACGGACTGAGGCCCATCATTTGAAACCTTGCTTTCAAGCTGGGTTTCCACCCAAGATTGCCTTTGTTCCTTGAGCTTGGGATTTTCTATCTTAATCCCATACAAATCCAGATGCACCGAATCTGTAATCAACAACTTCACTTCTCGATAAATACCGCTACCCGAATACCAACGACTGCTAGGTTGCTGATTTTCCACAAAAACCGCAAGCTGGTTGGCAGTCCCATCGTTTCTTAGATAAGGCGTGATATTATAAGAAAAAGGTGTATAGCCATTGGGATAATAGCCCAGCACTTGCCCGTTTATATAGACTTGGGCATTCATGTAAACTCCATCAAAGAGCAAACGCACCGAAACAAGACTGGAATCTTCTTCCAAGTAGAACTGCGTCCGGTACCAAGCCTGACCCCCATTTAGCTGGCCACCCTCATTTTGCGCTGGTGAATACTGGTCAAAATCATTGTAAATACTCCAGTCATGCGGTACTTGAATCGCCTGCCAATTTTCCCTCTGAAAATCAGGTGCCAAGGCCTCTTCTTTCCCCACCTCTTGGCTAAAAAACCAGTGATTTCGTAAAACTTCTTCTCTTCTCATACAAGCATTCCTCTTTAAACGACTCGATATAGTTGACTATAGCACAAAACAAAAGCGCTTTCAAGATTTCCTCTATCACTCCCTAAATACTCAGAAAAGATTCTATAATTTGTGGAAAAGTCTGAAAATCACTCCATGTTCAAGCAAACTGTCATTTTCAAGAAATAAGGTCAAACCTTACAAGAGCCAAAAAACACCTCTCTGAATGTTCATTCCAGAGAGATGTCCCTTTTGTCTTAACTATTGTAAATTGACTGTCTAAAGTCATCTGAATCTTTGAGATAAGCTTTATAAATCGCTTTTTTCAGTTTTTGAACTGGAGTTTCAATAAACATAAATTTCTGAGCTGTTGTGTTTCCTGCTTTTATTTGAGCAAGTTCCTCTTTAACAGCTTTCTGCATCAATTCACCTAACTTCTGACTTGTCAGACTTATTTGCTGACCTTCATATTGGATTGTCAAAGATTTCAATTGATCAATCTTAGCTACTCTTTCCTTGATTTGTGCTTTTTTAAACTCAGCATAGCTCTTACCATTCAAAATTTTATTGAAAATGTAAGTATCAGATAAAGGCTTGCTTTCAGCCTCTGCTGCTTGTTTGTATTGATTTGAAACATAAGGAACAAATCCTTCATAATAGCCCAAAGCAGCCATCAATTCAAATGCTTGTTTTCTAAAGGTGATGTCCCCACTCATACCAGAGTCATTTTGACTAACACCATAAATGGTATCAAACATATCCACTAAATAATATCCATTAGCTTGAATAGTACCTTTATCAGTAAATCCTTTTATGATATAACGGTTCACTAAAATATTATTATCAATCAGACTATTGATATCCGATAGATTTCTCGCTTCATCTAAAGTAATTTCTGAGATTTTTTCACTCTTATGCGTAGCTTTAACCGCTTGGTTTGTATATGTTACGGGTGTTCTAGTCCCAGTTGAATTTATCGGTGTTATTTTTTTGAAATATTTAGTTTTATCTTCTGCTGTAAGTTGTTTTGTTGCTTCCGCTTCTAAATAATCTAAACTATATAACACATCAAAACTTCCATGCATATAAGATTTCAAATCTGCAGCTGTTTTGAATCTATCTGGTGTTTTGTTGTAAAAGCCATTTTTCTTACTTTCATCGTAAACAAAATTTAAGTTGAAATATGTATCTGTCTCTGGTGTATAAGAATTCTCGAAGATTCCTCTAGCATAAAACTCTGCCGCTGTACCATCTCGACGACCATGATTATTAAACAGCACTGTTCTATCTAATAAGTGCGTCATTTCGTGAGAGTAAGTCGCTGAACCTCTATCATCCAGAACTCTATCTATAAAGTAACGGACACCCACTCCATTAGCTTCTGCACCTACATTTTGCGATGGTGAATACAGTCCTAAAGGTGTCATAAAGTCTTTAACCCCTTTGTCCGCTGTTGGTCCTGATTCTTTAGACCATGTTGTTGCTATTCCAGCAGAGGAATTTGTCGTATATTTCTTCATCGTATCAACAATGACTCTATTAGTTATTAATTTCGGACGATTTTCCGCCTTTGTTATTCTATATAAAGTATCAACATAATTAGCTTGTCTTGTCGCTGTTAGTTCTATCAATTCTTTAACCTTATTAAGCTCTTCATTATACTTAGCTTTATTTGTTTTCTCTAAAGAAGTATCCATATACGTTCCAATGTTTCCGTAGGTTACCGTCGCTATATTAGCTATGGCATATACGCTTGGTTCTTTAATATTCACTAAACCTAATAATGTAGCTATATTGTGTTGTCTTCTATTTTTTATTTGAAATTCTTCTGCTCCATATTTCTCAGGAGGCGTAGTTAATTTTGTATATAATTCTACTTTTTCATCGATTTTTTCTTTCGAAGCTTTTTCAACTACGATAGCTTTAGTCGCTTTCTTCAACCACGTATCGCCATCCATATTAGTGAATGTAGTTCTATTGTAATCTAGGAAATCTAATAATGTTTGTTTATCTGTGATTTTTCCGAAGTATTTCTCAAATGTTTTTGGACTGTTAGTTAGTTTTAGTTCATCATAACTCATAGCTCCAAGATGTTTTAACCAATCTAAAGAAGTGACCTCTTTTTTACCAAATGAGCTTGGGTTATACGCTAATATATCGCGAATATTAGTATCTCCAAAATCAATATTGTAAAATCTGTTTATATATGATAACCCTAGTAATATTCTCTCTTTATTATCTTCAATATCACGTTTTACTTTTTCTCTATTTTGTGGGGTATCTCCAATAACGCTCAATGTGTGCGCCGCAACTTTTTTAAGATTTTCATCTAGATTTTGTTTTGTTTCTTCTAGAGTTTCTTTGATAGATAGTTTCTCTAGATATTCTTTTCGTAAAACTTCTTTCACTTCAGACTCTGTTATATTTGGATTAGTTTTTCGTAACTCGTTTCGTTTTAAGAAGAAATCTCGATTTATTTCTGTATCTGATGGAGCTAACTGTGATTTTAATTTTTCGTTCGTTAATAAGTCTACATTTTTCATCTCTGCAGTAGCTTCCGTTACATTTACTGCATTTTCTAAGTCTTTATTTACAGGAAGGATGTGTGGTTTATCCTCCTGACTACCAACTAAAACAACTCTCGGTTTCATTGGTTTTGTTATTTGACTCGCTTCTTGAGGATTAACCAATTCACCAGTTTGTTCATTGATAGCGTATGTTCTGGTAAGTGTATTCTCACCAACTTCTCCTTCAGATGCTACCTTTTCTATATTTTTAGCAAGTGAAGAATCCTCTCTTCGCTCCTCAGTAACAGCAATCGGTTGTATTACTTTTTCCACATTACCAACTTGAATCACTTTATCGACTGCTGGATTTACTTGTCTAGTGGTGTCAGACACCGTCACCTGACCTGTTGCCTTGTCTAGTTGATAAGTCGTCCTAGTTTCCACCGAACCATCACGCCCTGCAACCGCTACTTTCTCTTGTCTGAACTCCAAAGCAGGATTCACCTGGTAGATCGTTTTATGAGATAGGACAGTAGTTTCAACACTCGGTTTAGTTCCAACTTCTACAACTTGATCAACTTTGTTAACTACTATTTTGACAGTTTTATTCTCAGAAATATTTCCACTTGCTTGGTCTTTGGTATAGGTAGTAGTAACTTGTTCTTGTCCCTCAATACCCGGAATTTTTACTCTTGTAACGCCGTGGTCTAGTGCCTCATTCTTTTCATAAATGGTTTCATAAGGAACAGCTTTGGTCTCTACTTTGGTCTGAGGAAGTTGAGTGTCTTCTTTATACTCTGGGAGAGCCTCCTGTATCTCCGGCTCACCGGAAACGCCTCCCTCATATGATGGAAGAGATGGTTCTACCAAGGACTCACCGGAAACTCCGCCCTCATAAGATGGAAGGGACGGCTCCACCAAGGATTCACCGGAAACACCACCCTCATAAGATGGAAGAGGTGGTTCTACTAAGGACTCACCGGAAACACCACCTTCATAAGATGGAAGGGACGGTTCCACCAAGGATTCGCCAGAAGCACCGCCCTCATATGATGGAAGCGCTGGTTCTACCAAGGACTCACCGGAAACTCCGCCCTCATATGATGGAAGGGACGGTTCTACCAAGGATTCGCCAGAAGCACCGCCCTCATATGATGGAAGCGCTGGTTCTACCAAGGACTCACCGGAAACTCCGCCCTCATATGATGGAAGGGACAGTTCTACTAAGGACTCACCGGAAACTCCGCCTTCATAAGACGGAAGGGACGGTTCCACCAAGGATTCACCGGAAACGCCTCCCTCATAAGATGGAAGGGACGGCTCTACCAACGATTCGCCGGAAACGCCACCTTCATAAGACGGAAGAGACGGCTCTACCAAGGATTCACCGGAAACGCCACCTTCATAAGACGGAAGGGATGGCTCTACCAAGGATTCGCCAGAAACACCACCTTCATAAGATGGAAGAGGTGGTTGGACTTCCGGGGCTAGGCTTATGCCATTTTCTTGAGGTTCCTTCTCTTTTGTCCCGACCAGAATTACCTGAGTAACTGGTTCACGAAGCACTTCTCTCCCTACTTCATTTCGCGTAACAATACCATCGATAACCCTTACTTCTGTTAAGATTCGTTCTTGTCCCTTAGCCAGAGTTGGGTCAGACTGCAATTGAGTTTCAAACTCTATCTCCCCTACCCTAACTTCCAGTTCTGGCTTGTCTTCAATAACAGTTTTCATTCCTTCATCTGGTACTTTTTTAGACTCAATACTCATACTTTTTTCAGGAGTTGGATTTAAAACAGGCTCAACTACGTAGGATGGTTGAGGAGATTGCACAAGATCTTCAGTCGAGCTAAAATGAGATGCAGTCTGTGGTACAATCTTCTTAGGCTGAGATTCTGAACTTTCCTCCTTTTGAGATAATGCTGGCGATTCTACCTTATCAACAGAAAGTTCCTTGCTAGCACTGTCTCTTACCAAATAATATCCCGTAAATTCATAGCCTTGGACTGTTTCAGGACTTGGTAGAAACTGACCTGCTACTCTCTTAACAAGGGCTGGTTGCAATTCTACCAGATTTTCTAAAGCAGAGATGGATGCTCCCCATCCACCAACAGCAAAGACTGTCACAAGGAAATAAGACGCTCCCTTTTTTCTCTTGATTAAAGTGAAGGAAAGCAATAATAATCCTGCTCCCAAGATAAACATCCCATCATTAGAAAACAGACCTGTTTCTGGTAATCTTGTAGCCAATTTTCGATAGATAAAGTAGTATTCTTTTCCCTCTTTTACCTCAATCTTATTTTCTTCAAACCATTGCAACTCAGATTTCAGCTTTTCAGATAAATCCTGCTCATCCAAATAATGACTTGAAATTAGTGTTGAACTCGTTTCGGTAGCCTGTACAGGTTGAGCACCCATACCAGCAAAAAATAAACTCGTTCCTAGCAAGACCGAGCAAGCTCCTATTGCATATTTCCTCAAAGAAAAACGCTGCTTTCTCTCAAATTGAAATTCTTTCATCCCATCTCCCATCATTCATTATTACTGTATATTTAGTATATCAGAAATAGTTTGTATTCACAAATCTTTCTAGTTATGAAAATGGGCAAAAACTCAATTTCAGGAGAAAATGAAGTAAATCTTCCCACAATAAAACGCATAGTATCACGGTTTCCAACACCTGATATTATGCGTTTTTGACTTTAAAGACTTTTTGCCCAGCCTCAACAACATACAATAATTTTTATTTAAATGTATATCAATGTTTTTTGTTTTTCTTAACAAACGCAATACAAAAAGAGCCTGTTGCCAAGCTCTTTAGTCTATTATTTCTTCTCAGCACGAAGGGCTGACAAGATTTGTGTACGGATATCATCTACACCATTTGGCGTATTTGGTAAAAAGATGGTTTGATTTCCTTTAGAGGCAAAGGTATTCAAGGTATCCAAATACTGGTTGGTCAAGAGGATGGACATGATTTGTTCTTCTGTCATGCCAACATTGGCTTCCTTGAGTTCTGTGATAGACTCTGCCAATCCATCCACAATCGCCTTACGTTGTTGGGCAATCCCCACACCATGAAGGCGGTCTTTTTCTGCTTCGGCTTCAGCTGCAGTGACGATTTTAATCTTGTCGGCTTCAGCCAATTCTTGCGCTGCGACCCGCTTACGTTGGGCCGCATTGATTTCATTCATGGATTGCTTAACTTCTGCATCAGGTTCGACCTTGGTAATCAAGGTTTTCACGATAATGTAGCCGTAAGTTGTCATTTCTTCTGCTACTTGATGTTGAACCTCAAGGGCAATCTCATCTTTTTTCTCAAACAATTCATCCAAGGTTAATTTTGGAACAGAAGAGCGAAGGGCGTCTTCAATATAAGATTTAATCTGAGATTCTGGACGCATAAGTTTATAGTAGGCATCTGTCACGCTCTGCTCATTGACACGGTACTGAGTCGCTACATTCATCATAACAAACACATTGTCCTTGGTCTTAGTCTCAACCACAATATCGCTTTGCAGCAAGCGCAACTGAATCCGCGCTGCAATCGAGTCAATCCCAAAAGGCAAGCGAATATGAATACCGCTATTGGCAACCTTTTGGTATTTCCCAAAGCGTTCAATAATCGCCACCGACTGCTGACGAACCACATAAACTGTACTCAGTGTGACTATCAGCAATAGGAGCACACAAACCACCACAAAAATCATCAAAAATGTTGTTATCATCGCGACGACCTCCATCATTATTTTTTCCTGTATTATAGCACATTTAAAGAAGGCTGTGCAATTTTTACTGCGATTTTTCCTGAAATGTCAATAATTAGAGGTGAAACTACATTTCAAGTTAGTAATCGCTTTTTTCATTACATTAACTTCTATAGAATCTACATCAATGGTCAGGGAATAACTTGCCTTAACTTTTCTCTCGTGCTATACTATTTATTGAAATGAATAAATAGGAGATATTTCATGAAAACAGCAAAAACTACTGTTACAATCCTTTCTGCACTTGCTTCTGTCGTCTTATTGGCTAGTTGTGCAACAAAGTCTACAGAAACACAGACAAGCAATAATAGCTCATCTGATAATCAGATTACATTGACATATGACCAACTACGGTCAAGAGAAAACACTATGTCAACTCTTTGGTATCAAAAATCAGCTGAAACTAAAGCTTTATACATACAGGGTTATAACGTTGCAACAAATCACCTAAAGGAATTACTCAAAACAGAATCAGACAAACCTTACTCTATCGTTTTAGACTTGGATGAAACTGTCCTAGATAATAGCCCTTATCAAGTACAAAATGTCAAAGACGGTACAGCATTTACACCCGAAAATTGGGATGTTTGGGTTCAAAAAGCTGCAGCAAAAGCCGTCCCAGGCGCCAAGGATTTTCTTCAATTTGCTGATCAAAACGGTGTCCAAATCTACTATATTTCTGACCGCTCAGCTAATCAAGTAGATGCTACCATTAAAAATCTTGAAAGTGAAGGAATTCCTGTTCAAGGACGTGATCATCTCATGTTCTTAGAAAGTGGTGTAAAATCCAAAGAAGGTCGTCGCCAAAAAGTTCAAGAAAAAACAAATCTTATCTTATTATTTGGTGATAACCTCGTAGACTTTGCAGATTTTTCTAAGACTTCTGAATCTGACCGTGATAAACAACTTGAAGAATTGCAAAAAGAATTCGGTGAAAAATTCATCATCTTCCCAAATCCAATGTACGGATCATGGGAGTCAGCTGTATACGCTGGTAATAAACTAGATGCTAAAGGTCAAGTAGAAGAACGCCAAAAAGCTTTGCAAGGTTTTGATAAATAAAAAAAAATAAGCTGATTCTATATAAACGAAGGCTAACTTACAATCTTCAAAAAGTGGACAGGAAGGAATTCTGATAATCAGAAAACTTTCCTATCCACTTTTATAATTGATACAACATCAAGCTTTTATACATCTGATACTATACGTTTTTTGATTTTAAAGACTTTTTGCCTATCCCCTATATTTCAAGCATTAAGCAAGGTTGATGATCTAAATTTATTGTGGTATACTATTTTGGTCATCGGTTACCGATTACGTTCCTTACGGTTCGTGAGAGGAGGTGAAACTAATGAACTTTGCCCCAGAGCTCGTTCTTACTATTGTAGCGGACGTCATAGCAGGAATTATCTTGTATTTCGTCTGCAAATGGCTAGATGGTAAGAAGTAGACCGAGTGACTAGCCTATCAACACCCGTTAAATCTCTAAGATACGTCAAAAAATCCCTTAACTACGGCCATAGTTAAGGGATTTGGTGTTCTAATGAACCTTGCCCGATAAAATTATTCTAACATACAGGTCCAGATATTTCAAGAGTTTTATTCATTGTTTAAAGTTCCTTAGGTATCTGAAAGGTCTCTAATAGAGTTAGCTATCTAGTACCCAAAAACCGACTAGCTCTTATGAACTAGTCAGTTTCTCATCAATGCGCCAACATTTCTTGGGCGATTTCTTGTCCAGATAGGTTATCTGGGTAGTAGGTTGGCCAGTTATCCATTTCTTCAAAGAGGGCTTCTTGGCTTGTACCTCCAAAGAAGATATGGAAATGTTCTGCCTTAACTGGGGCGATATTGTGGTCACTAAACTGAACATACTTGAACTGTCCAGCGTCCGCATCTGTGGCTTCAAAGAGGAAGCGCACGCCACGATTTCCTTTCTTATAAGTCAAGATTTTCTTTCCAACATACTTATAAGTGTATTTCTTACTTTGTCCACCTTGAACAAATTCCATAGTATTATCAGTAATGTTGATCTTAGTGACATCTGTCTGATAGCCTTTTGTATAGTAAGCCTTGTACTCAGCCTGAGTCATCTTACCAGTCAACTTAGCCTTGTAGTCAAAGACTTGATCAAACGTGCCATCTTCAAGGAAAGGATAAACTGATTGCCAGTTACCTGCATAGTCACTCAAGGTGCGGTCCTTGACAGCTGCATCCTCAAAGTAACCATTTTGAACTGTCTTAGTATCCTCTGCCTTTTCAGGTTCGATAGCTGGACCTTCTTGGTCTGTTGTTTGTTTCAAAGCCTTGAGGTTTTTCTCCATGATAGAGATGTAATTTTCTCCAGCCTTGGTGTCCTCTTCTGTCAGACTTTCTAAAGGATTAAGGACATCTGTTTTGACACCTGCCTCTTTTGAAAGTGTATTAGCAAGGGCTTGTGAAGCATTTTCCTCAAAGTAGATATAAGCAATTTTATTTTTCTTGACGTACTCTGTCAATTCTGCCAGACGTGCAGCTGATGGCTCTGCATCTGGAGAAAGTCCTGAGATAGCGACTTGTTTGAGCCCATAGTCTAAAGCGAGATAGTTAAAGGCTGCGTGTTGCGTTACAAAGCTCTTTTGTTTGGCTTGAGACAAGCCTTCTGCATAAGCCTTATCCAAGGCTTGTAATTTTTCGATATAGGCAGATGCGTTCTTTTCAAAGGTCTCTTTTTTATCAGGATAATCTGCTGACAAGCTATCACGGATGTGCTCTACAAGTTTAATGGCACGAACTGGTGATAACCAAACATGGGGATCGTACTCATGGTGATGGCCTTCTTCTCCATGGTCATGGTCTCCCTCTTCTTCCTCACCACCTGGCAAGAGCAACATATCACCTGTCGCCTTGATGGTTTTGACTTTTTTCTTATCCAAGGTATCTAGCAATTTAGGAACCCATGTTTCCATGTTTTCATTTTCATAAACGAAGGTATCTGCATCTTGGATTTTGGCAACTGCCTTGGCAGACGGTTCATATTCATGGGGTTCTGTCCCAGCACCGATGAGGAGTTCTACATTAGCAGTATCTCCTGCGACTTGCTTAGTAAATTCATAGACAGGGTAAAAGGTTGTCACAATATTTAGTTTGCCATCTGCCTGCTTTTGATTGGAACAAGCCACTAAAAACAAGGCACATAGACTGGCTAGCAATAAGCTAATTTTTTTCACATTAGTCTCCTATTTGATAAAACGTCTTACTAAACTAATCAGTAAGAAGACAGTTACAAAAATAATAGTAATACTTGCGCTTGCAGGTGTTTCTGCATAGTAGGAAATGTAGAGTCCTGCCACCATTCCCAAAAATCCAATAGCACTGGCTAGCAGCATAACCGATTTAAAGTTTTTCCCCAGACGCAGGGCAATACTAGCTGGCAAGACCATAATGGTCGATACCAGAAGAGCTCCCGCAGCAGGAATCATAAGGGCAATGGCCACCCCCGTCACCATGTTAAAAAGAATGGACATGGTACGAACTGGCAAGCCATCCACAAAGGCCGTATCCTCATCAAAGGTCAAGATATACATAGGACGAAGGAAGAGGAAGGTCAAAATCAAAACAACCGCCGCAATGACAAAGAGGGAAATGACCTGCTCCTCACTAATAGTCACAATCGAACCAAAAAGATACTGGTCCAAACTCATTGAGCTAGAGCTTTTACCCTTGCTCATGACAATCAGAGAAACAGCCAGTCCTGTTGACATGAGGATAGCTGTCCCGATTTCCATAAAGCTCTTGTAAACCGTACGGAGATACTCCAGAAAGACCGCCGCAATCAAGACAATAGCAATAGTTGAAATAGTCGGAGAAATCCCTAGTACCAGACCAAAAGCTACACCCGAAAGCGAGACGTGGCTGAGGGTATCACTCATCAAACTCTGACGGCGCAAGATAAGGAAGGTTCCCAATACTGGCGAGAAAAGACTCATAGCAATAACCGCCAGAAAGGCACGCTGCATAAAGTCATAAGATAACAAACTAAGCATGGCCCACCTCCTGATCATTCTCATGAACGTTGAAACAACGCCATGGCGAGTCTTGGTTACGGACTAGATGAATATTGCGGTCCGCATAGTCCTTAACTTCTTCAGGGTCATGGGTAATCATCAAAACAGCCTTGCCATGATGATGGGCGCTATGGTGCATGAGTTCGTAAAATTCATTTTTACTTCCTGCATCCATCCCCGTTGTCGGTTCATCTAGGATAAACACATCTGGGTCAGAAGCAAACATACGCGCAATCACCGCTCGCTGCTTTTGCCCCCCAGATAGAGACCCCAAGCGTTTGTCTCGGTGTTCCCACATACCAACTGAGTCCAGACTAGCCTTGATATGCTCCTCATCATGAGCATTCAAGCGACGGAACCAACCCTTTCGCGGATAGCGACCCGACTTGACAAACTCATAAACCGTACTTGGAAAACCCGCATTAAAACTGGCAATCTGTTGAGGAAGATAGGCTATTCTCAATTTCTTACCCTGCGTATTTGTCTTTGAAATAGTCACCTTGCCAATGCGTGGTTGGAGGATTCCAAGACTAGCCTTGATGAGTGTCGTTTTAGCTGCCCCATTCTCCCCTGTCAAGGTAACAAATTCCCCACTATCAACACTATAATTGATATGTTCAAGAACAGGTTCCTTATCATAATAGAAGGACAAATCCTCTACCGTAATATATCTCATTATTTGATTTCTCCTACTAAAGCAGTCAAAAACCGCTGGATCACTTTTTGTTCATTTGGAGTAAACTGAGTCGCCACTTGTTCATAGGTTAAAAGCGTATGCTCATGGTGATGGTGGTGCTCCTCAGCAATTGGACGAGCCAAGTCAGTCAACTGATAAAAAATCACACGCGCATCCTTAGGATCTTTAGACGTTTCCAACATCCCTTCCTTGACCAAAGACTTAATGGCCTTGGTAACTGCCGCCTGACTGACATTGAGACGACGAGCCAACTCTGAATTTGTTAAAGATTCCTCTGACAAAAGCATGAGGATATGCTCCTGGGTATTGGTCAGAGCTACCTCGCTAGTACAATGACCTATTAGGATTTCATGTTGATTTTCCGCCTGCAAAATCACCTCATTCAAAAAGCCATCGATATCCTTCGCTAGCTGTCTCATATTTGACTCCTTTCCTTTTAGACTTCTCTTTTTTAAGAGAAAAATACTATTCTTTGACATTTTATTTACCAGTTAATTATATCACAAGCAAAAAAAGAGTCAAGAAAAAACGTGAAAACTAGTTTCATTCTTGAACTCTTCTATATTATGATCTATTGAAAGTCCTTGATATCTCCATCGTATGTCGCCCAATCTTTGCTGAAAAAGCGCTCATTCAGATGGTAAGTCGGAGCTGGTGTGGGATTGGATAGGAAAGGATCAACTGCCTTGTCAAAAGCCAACCACCCCAACCAACCAATATGAATTGTATCTTTTACAAAATAAGGTTCAGCACCATTTTTTGAAAAATCTGCTATATTGGTAAAACCTTGGCTTTCTAACTGGTAACGAATTTTTTCAACTGCATGTTGATACATATCTTGATTTAATCCTGTATAATCCATCCATTTTTTATTAACAGGTTGAATCACAAACAATACATTCACTTTTGAATTCGCAA
This sequence comes from Streptococcus sp. 27098_8_76, assembly GCF_041432315.1. Classification (GTDB taxonomy): domain Bacteria; phylum Bacillota; class Bacilli; order Lactobacillales; family Streptococcaceae; genus Streptococcus. The sequence continues at coordinate 26,151 of NZ_JAPVZI010000008.1, forward strand.
ATTGATTCAAGACTAATTGCAAGTCATTATATTCGGATGATTTTAGAAAATTATAATTTTTCTGATAATCCTTCCACTTGTTTAAATCTTTCTTTACTTGCGTATCATAGAAACGATTTTCCATTCCCATATCATTATTCGTGGTATTTGCTTCAGCATCTTTTACAGCGATTTCTCTCAATTCGTCGTAGGAAAATTTATCTGACAGGTCTTTTAAATACTTCTCCACGCGATCTCTATATTTTTCTCCATCATTCACTGACAATTGTCCAAATAGAAATGATTGTTTTTGGTTGAATCGTGCCAATGTATCTATGAGTGTCTTATCTATTTCTGAAAGTTGCTCACCCTCGGTTATTTTTTTGACTATATCTCCCAATACTACATTAGGATACTTTTTCATTAAACGCGTAGCGGCGTAACGACTTGACACATCTCCAGACTGATTTTCCAAAAAAGCACCCAATTGATCCGTGTTAAAATACCTACGAAAAACTGCAGGTTCATACTCCGTTTCTGTAAACCACTGAGGAGAAATAACAAAAACAGCTTGTTTATTTTCTAGCTCTGGCAATATTTGCTGCATACCAAAGTACTGATTCAAAGAAGCTGCTCCTGCTTGTCCTAAAAAATAGGGTCTATACGAACGATTGTACTTCTCCGCTAAAACAGCTGGATGCATACTATCAAATCGAATCCACTCACTAGAACCAAAAAAGGGAATGAATCGTAGACTTGGGTCCGAAAGAGCTCTCACTTTCTGAAATCTTTCTCTAAAACTTTGTGTACTAATCGCTGCTGCATATCGTTTTTCTTCTGATAAATTATAACTTTTACTAGTAGGATAAAAGAAAATGAGCAGAAAAACCAACAAACCAGCTATCAAGACCGGTCCGAAGATCATCCATAAGCGTTTAAGCATTTTGTAGCTCCACAATACCAGCTATGATTTTATTAGCTGTATTCCAGTCGTCGCGACCAAACTCTGTCACAGGGACACGAATGTCAAAACGGTTCTCAATCTCCACAATCAACTCAACCGTTCCCATACTATCCAAGACACCTGCGTCAAAAAGATCTTCATCCATCATGTCAGAAACATCTTCCATAAACAACTCATCAATAATTTCGATAACTTCTGATTTGATATCCATATTTTATTTCCTTTTATTTTTTAAACCATAAATCATTCAAGAATCCAGAAAAGATTAAGAATGACAGCATGACAACATGGAAGGTGACAACCATGCCAAGCAACTGAATCCAGCGATTCTCAGGTAGAGCAGCTTTCCCTGCTTTTTTCCGTTCCTTATTGAGCGTTTTTTTCTTGCGAATCCAAGCGTCATTGATGACCAAGCCCAGTCCATGAAAGAGGCCATAGGCGATATAGTACCAGGTCACTCCATGCCAAAATCCCATAATCAGCATATTTACAATGTAGGCCACACTTGAAGTTACATTACGATTTTTAAAGACCTTCTTTCTGGTCAATACCATGACCATTCGCATAAAGACAAAGTCACGGAACCAGAAAGACAGACTCATATGCCAACGATTCCAAAACTCTTTTAAATCCCTTGATAAAAAGGGCTTGTTAAAGTTGATGGGACTACGGATTCCCATTAAATTTGAGATGGCTAATGCAAACATAGAGTAACCTGCAAAGTCAAAGAAGAGCTCCAGACCAAAGGTATACATAACCGCTAAAGCATAGAGGTTAAAGAAACCACCTGATTGCAAGGCTAAATTCTTCAGAGGAGGCAACAAGGTCTCTCCTAAAACATGAGCTAGGATAAACTTATACAAAAAGCCCCACATGATATAGCGAACAGATTCATCCAGCATATCCATCAACTCATCCCGCTCAGGAATGGTCTGATAATTTTCATTAAAACGCTTAAAGCGATCAATTGGACCACTTGAAAAAGTCGGCATGAAGAGTAGAAAGCGGAGGAATTCCCAGAGGGTAAAATCCTTAATCACTCCATCTCTCAGCTCGATGATAATCCCAACCGAACGAAAAGTCAGGTAAGAAATTCCCAAGAACCCAAGCAAAGACTGTGTTCCATTGATAGCTGGTTGCACCTTGACAAAGATAATCGGAAGGAGGGACAGAAAACTAACTAGATAGAAGACCCACTTGCCATCCTTACTTTTTCGATAATGCTTGTAGAAAAGCAAGAGCAATATCTCCCAGCAAAGGTAGATACCCAAGGCAGCCAATTGATTAGTCTTCCCACCTACCAACATGGTGACGATAAAGAAGAGGCTAACCAGCACTTCATACCAGGCAAAGCGTTTCTTAAAAAAGAGGCCAATAAAGATAGGTAAGGTTGCAGCAATCACATAGACAAAATACTGAGGATTGCCGTATGGCTCTAAATGAGGAAGCTGTTGAAAGAACTCCATCATCTCTCATTCACCTCGTTAATCAATCCTTTGATATCAATTTTTCCATTTGGAGTCAGTGGCAAACTATCTCGATAAAGGAATTTAGACGGCATCATGTAGGACATCATGATGTCTGTCAAGTCTTCCTTAATCGCCTTGGTAATATCGATATCACGTTCAAACTGCTCGCGGACACCATCTTTTAAGATGACATAGGCTAGTAGATTTTGTACCTTGTGGTCTTTATTATAACGTGGAACAGCAACAGCAGACTCGATAAAGCGAGACTTATTAAGGTTTTGAGAGACATCTTCCAACTCAATGCGGTAACCGTTGAACTTGATCTGGAAGTCCATGCGTCCGCCGTAGAGAAGCAAGCCCTCATCTGTCATAGTTCCCACATCGCCTGTGTGATAGGCTGGCAGTCCTTCGAACTCAAAGAAGGCTTCCGCTGTTTTTTCAGGATTGTTCATATAGCCTTTTGACACAGCTGGTCCAGAAACAATGATTTCTCCCTGTTCCCCATTTGGTAGTTTATTACCTTCCTCATCAATGATAAATGTTGGAGAATCAGCCTTGGTATAGCCGATTGGGAGGCGTTTGAGAGTCGCTAACATCTCATCTGTCACGGCAACTGCTGACAGAGCCACTGTCGCTTCTGTTGGGCCGTAGGCATTGATAATACGAGCATGCGGGAAACGTTCGCGCAGTTTTTGAGCCGTTTTGACCGTCAATTCTTCGCCATCAAAGTAGAAATGCGTGATACCAGGCATTTTCTCGCTATTAAAGTCTTCTGACAACATGGCCATATCTGCAAAAGAAGGGGTTGATGTCCAGATAGCGATTGGCAATGAAAAGATGGTCGCAAAGAGTTGCTTAAAGTTCTGAGTAATGGCTGAAGGAAGGGCAAAAAGCGTACCACCCAGTGCCAAGGTCGGCGCCCAGTACATGACAGACAGGTCAAATGAGTAAGGTGGCTGAGCCAGCATTTGTGGACGACTTGGCGTCGCAAATTCCTTGTCCGTAATCATCCAATTGGTAAAGCTGAGGAGGTTATCATGTGAAATCTGCACTCCCTTAGGCTTACCAGTCGTACCAGAAGTAAAGATGATGTAGTAATTATCATCACCCTTGACTGGATGCGTGATCTCATAGCTATTTCCTTGAGCAAAGGCTTCCTTAACCTGAGCTAGAGTCATCATTGGTGTAGAAACCTGCTCCAATGGGAAGTCTGAGATCGCAATAATCAAGCTTGGCTCTGCTACTTCTAAAATTGCCGAAACTCGCTCCAAGGCCGAATGGCTGTCAATGGGAATGTAGGCATGTCCTGACTTAGTCAGTGCTACAAAAGTTGCCAACATTTCATATTCTTGGCCTCCAAAAACGACTACAGGAGACTTCTCTGGTAAATCCAGTTGATCGATGGCTGCAGCCAAACTATCCGAATCAGTCTTTAAATCTCCATAAGTGTGTTCCTGCCCCAAAACATTATAAACAGGATAGCTAGGCTGTGTCTGAGCAAAATGCTCAATGGTTTCAATCATATCTACTATTGGTTTATTTGACACAATAGGGGTTCTCCTTCAAGTTAAAATTCATTATAGATAAAGCCTCCTTGACCCTGACCAAGATAGCTAAAGAAGTAAAGCAGCCCTAGAAAGATAAGAAAATACAAGGCTGTCCGACCAAGAAAAAGGTACAATTCTTTTCTCTGTTTCATCAAGAAAAACCATTCATTTCTGTAATTTTTCGCTAAAATAAGAGTGATTCTTACTAGCTTATTTTTCTACCATTGTACCATTTTATAGGGTAATTTTTCAATTGTTTGCCGTACATTTTCACTGCATTTAAGCTAATTTTAAAGATTATGCAGTTTTTCTATGTATATTTCAAATAGAGTGTTCCTGGTTCAAAATTCCATTTCAGGAGACAATGAAGTAAATATTCCCATAATAAAACGCACAATATCAAGTTTTCAACACCTGATACTATGCGCTTTTCTGATTTTTAAAGACTTTTTAACCAGTCTCTTATTTAAAATAATCTCGTCTGATATAAATTAAAATAGCTTCTATCATCAGACAAATGGCTGATAGCCAAAAACTTATGCTAATACCAAAACTCTCAGTAATATAGCTCATTAGCAAAACAAATACTGAAAATGCTAATGTCGAAATCACTTCAAGAACGGAATAGACATTAACCAAGTTATTTTCCTCTACTGTTTCCTGAAGAAATACAGTTTCAGGAACTTCTTTTAGCTGCGATAACATACCAACTAAAGCTGAAAATACTAAAAATATCTGTGCATTTGGAAAAAATAGAATAGTCAGTGTCACTATTGCCATAGCTACAAGAGGAAAAAGAATACTTTCCCATTTAGCAGCAAGGAACTTTTCAGATAGCCTAAAAGCAATGAAGCCACTAATTATAATCCCAATAGAGTATGCTGTATTAGAATATCCCCAGTAACTTTCCGTTTCATTTAATAACTCAGTTACAAAGACAAGTATGATAGACGAAACCCAAATCGTATTTGAGAAAATTTCCAATAAATTTGCTGATACAAAAAGTCTTAATCTAGAATCTCTAGCAACTAACTTCCAACCTTTGAGCAAAATTTCAAGATTAGTTTCTGACTCTAACACCTCCACTTCAGCCTTAGGAAGAAATAACATCAGAAAGCTAGAAATGATATACAAGATTAAAATGATAAACGTGGTAGGTAAGAGACCAATTGTTGCAAATAAGAGTCCACCTAATCCCCAGCCCACCAATTGAACAGCTTCACCACTCATTGATAAGGCTGAATTAGCCTTACCCAAATCGGTCGCATAGCGTGGCACAATAGCATAGGAAACAGGAGCTGCAAAACCATCTAATATAGAAATTGCAACAACAAATAGATAGATTACCAAAGGCGCTACTGATTGCATTACGGTAAACATTCCTACCAGTATCGTTAATAATATAGTCTTTCCAAATTGGGATAAAGATAAAACCCTATTTAACGCTAACCTTTTAGTAACCAAAGGAACTAAAAGACTCGCAACAAAAGAGGATATCCCTATTAAAATGGGAACTAGTGATGTGGCAATTACTGATTTTGAAATAATGTATATGTTAGCAATGATTGTTACTCTAAAGAAAATATCTGCTAAATTTGCAAACAATTGAGAGACTAACAACTTGATAAATGAATTAGACATATAACTTTTAAGTTCTTTTATCTCTGTTAGAAAATGAATAAGATACTAAGCAACAAAGAGCTACTATACCAAATATTAAATAATTGCTCCTAATACTAAAGTTATCAGCAAAAATACCAGCTAGAAAATCAGCTAACATAAAACTAATCGAAATAAACAAATTATATACTGACCATGATACTGCTCTATTTTTTTCTATTGACATATTAAATTTATAATAAAAATGATTATTGTAGTTGGAATTAAGAACACGCATTAATAAAAGGATTATAATTTGGATGATTAGATTAGTTTGAAAAAACATGAGTATAGCTAATATTGGTAACATCAAGCTTACTTCAAACTTAATTTTTAGATAACTCCCCAAAGCCATAGATATATTAAATATAAATAGTACAATTCCCAGCGTATCTAGTGAAAATCCCTGTTCATTTAAGAATATCCCTGCATAAGAATTGCTAATCATAATTAGAGTTGAGAATGCTACTCCTAATATTATTAATAACCATGGAATATTTTTAATATTATCGAGGCTAAAAAATTTTTGATTATTATTTTGTTCCTTTTTAATTTCAGGTAATCCTATTAAATATAATAGACTGAAAATTACAAATATAATAGATATAACAACAGGATAAATATAATTCATATGCAATAAAGGGGGAGATATAATTGTAACAATAGCAATAAAAATATATTTTAATGTGTTGAGATTTTTCAAAAATGATTTATATACAACTTCGTCATCAATTATTTCAAAATTATAAGAATTAAGAACTCCTGAAGATAATGATTCTGACAATCCAAAAAATATCGCTGAAATATATATTATGTTTGATTTTCCAAACAATAGGCCCCATAATGCTAAAATTAATAATAAATTTGAAGTAGCCAAAATTTTCTTGTAACCAATCTTACTTGAAATATAACTTAAAGGAATATCAAAAACTGAACCACATAGCTCAGTAATAACTGATAAAGTAGCTATTTCTGTGAACGAAAAACCTAAGTGCTTTAATAGTAAAATTTCTACAAAGTAGTATGGTAATCCAGATAGAAACATATTCATTCCGTACAAATTAAAAATCTTCTTACTCATAAGTTACAAACTGAGTCTCTAAAATATTCTGGACTCTTCTCCTTAATCAAGTTAACATAGCAGCCACCCTCGCAAATTTTTAACAATCCACAAGATAAACACTTAGAATTCTTCGTTCTAAAAGAACGAATCCCTCCATACAACGAATCATCATACCAAACATCTAACAAATCTTTTTCAAAGGCATTCTGCTTAGTTTGATCAACTCCTAAAAAAGCAATGCAAGGCAAGATATCCCCATTAGACATTATTTCCATCTTAGTATATTTTGCACGACATCCATAATACATTTCGTCAAACTCTGAAAATTCAATTGAATTATTTATCAACTCCGGATAAGCGGTGAAAAGATGACATCCCTCAGTAGCAAAATTTAGATTAGCTTCCCGTTGAGTTATATAATCTGTAACATACTCATTCAACCTTCTCAAATCAGTTAAATCGTATTTTTTCTTTATTTTCGTATATCCTGTTACCTCAGAATAATTAGCTACTGAGAACCTATCTATTTTATTCTCTATACAAAAATCAACCAATTCTATAATCTGCTCATAGCTTTGCCTTGTATACACTGCATTAATTCTACATTTTTTTCCAACCTCTTTAAAGTACTTCGCTAATTTAATTTGTCTATCAGGTCTCACCCCCATTAATTCAAAATTTAATTTAGGATCTAAAGTCTGCAAAGATAAAACCGGTGTAATATATTTAGATTTAACTAGAATTTCCACTGTACTTTTCTTTATTAATTGGGCATTAGTTGTCATAGTAGTCTTTATCTTCAGTTTTTCACAAGCTATCAACAAATTATCAATATCAAAATATCTAGTCGGTTCCCCTCCTAAAATTGAAACACTTAACACTCCATTATCCTTTGCTTGGCGCAAAATTCTTTCCCAATCTTTAGCAGGTTTGGCATTTCTATCTTCACGATTTGCTAAAAAACAAAAACCGCATTTTAAATCACAGTACATACTGGGGTATATTACTAGTTCAAGCGGAAAACTCAATATGTTATATTTTTTTAATTTTGCTACATGCTTTCTCGCATTTTGAAAAGTCTCGTCAGGATTTTTCGATGATTCCTCAATATTATTATCAGAATAGATATTTAATAATAGTACTCGCTCTAGTTTCCCTGCTTTTATTTCTTTCTTAAAAAAGGAAGTAGCAATTTCAAAACCATGATTTTGAACTAAATAAAGAAAATAAGCTTCACTCTCATCTAACTCAATTCGGTCAAAAGTTACTTTATTTATCAAAATTCCACCAAACTTTTCTAGTCTAAATAAAAAATCTTCTGAAATTGTCATCATATTGAATACCTTTCTAAAAAAGCAGAGGAAAATATAGCCTCTGCTTAACTTATGGGATAAATTACTTTATCACTTCCAGCCGTCACCTTTTGCTATTGAACTAGACTCAAGGACTTTTTCAAGCTCTTTAGACATATTTGGTACTCCTTTCGAATATGATACTGTAATTATATTCCTTTTCAACACTTACAATAAAATATTCCCATATTTGCATTTTCTAACTACTAGCTAAAATTTTTTCTAAGTGCCTTTCATAATTCTTTGCCAAATGGTTACTTCCCGCTAATTTCATTGCTCCAATACACTTCCTCATTTCAATAATTGCTTTACAATCCATCTCTTTTTTATAGCGATATAGATATTGTGCATACTGGAATACCAATCGCTCATAAATTTCAGTTTCAGTGAAAAAGCATTGGTTTAGTCGTTTTTCAAAATACAAAGCATCAAGAAATTTTCCTCTTTCAATACATGTGATATATCCGTTTAATAGCATAGATGAAATCAATCGTCTATTATTAGGAATTTCTTTATAAAAATCAGAACGTCTAGACATCTCTCTAGCCAAAACCATGAAGACATCGTGTTTTAGGACATCTAAAGTATTTGAAAAAATCAATAATTCATAGTATCCCCAATATTCAACACTAAAGAGATAGTCAGTTAGATAAGATAAATCATCACCAGAATAATAAGCTTCTCCCGATAAATCTTGTAAACGAATTTTTAATAAAATAATGTTAAGCTTATGAAATTTCTCTTGTTTAGAATCTGACTCCATCTGAGAATAAAGTAGTTTTTTCAACCCAGCAACATCATGATTTGATACAAAATGCCTAACCTTTGATAAGAGTTCGTTCAGTTCATCACGATGAAAATCATGAACAGCATACATAAATTCATCAATAGGCATGTTAATTTCATCCAAAATAGCCATAAATTTTGAAATGGTTAAATCAGTCTCTCCTTTTTCAAAACGTGAGAGCTGTGATGTTGATATACCAGCTTTTTCGACATCTTTCAAGCGAAAACCTCTAGATTCTCGAAACTTTTTAAAAATTTCTCCAAATTTTTTCATAATATCTCTCCAACAAGCATATATGGGAACAGTTTTTGATTTTTAATATTTTAGCATAAAATAGCAGAAAACAAAAGTGAGATTTTTCACATAAAAAAGCAAAAACTATTGCCTTTATTATTCCTACTTTTAAAGGAATGATTAATATCGTTGGAGGCTAGCTCTAAGAAGTTATACTCAATGAAAGAAGCCTGAGATTTTCATCCCAAGCTCTATCAACATAATTGTTTTCTAGATTAGAAAAGTGAGAATACAAGAACGGCCAAGGCTGCACCGATAACAGGTCCCACAACAGGAATCCAAGCGTAAGACCATTCTCCATCTCCCTTATTTGGAATTGGCAAGATGCTGTGCATGATACGAGGTCCAAGGTCACGTGCAGGGTTCAAGGCATAACCTGTTGTCCCACCTAGTGATAGACCGATACCGACAATCAAAGTCCCCACCGCAAATGTTCCGATTCCTGCTTGAAGGTCATAAAGTCCCAAAGCAAAGATTGTTAACACCAAAACAAAGGTTCCAAGGATTTCACTGATCAAGTTAGAAACTGTATCCTTGATGGCTGGTCCAGTACTGAAGGTTGCCAGGATATTGCCTGCATTTTCTTCTGCCTCATAATGCGGTTTGAATTGCAACCAAACCAAAATCTGACCAAGCATAGCCCCTGCGAACTGAGCTAGGATGTATGGGAAAACGGAAGCCCAAGGCAAACCACCTTTTAAGGCCACACCGATGGTCACAGCTGGGTTTAAATGAGCTGGACTGAGTTTTCCAGATACAAATACTGCAACCGCAACTGCAATCCCCCACCCCATAGTAATCACAATCCAACCTGAGCTGTTGCTCTTGGTTTTAGGAAGAACCACACCTGCAACAACACCATTTCCTAGAAGAATCAGGATTAAAGTTCCCAAAAATTCTCCAAATAATTCATTCATCATCTTTCTGTCTCCATTAAAAAGAAGGGGCGGGCGGCAAGGAATGCTGCCCTCCACCTCTTTTATTTTTTCTTAATTTTTTAATTCTGCTAAATCGTTGTTAGCGAGAGCCGCTTCGACATCCGCACGGTAGCCTGCTTTTTCTTCTTCTGACCAATCATAGAATCGTCCCATTTCATCCAAAACTGGCTCAACGATGCTATCCAAGCTATCACGCATAAAGAGCATATGGTTGGTACGACGAAGAAGGAAATCAACTGGGCTCAGAGTCAACTCATTGCGCATTGCATAGTGAAGGGACAAGGTATCTGCCAAGCTGAGTCCTGGCGCTTGTTCCAAGCTGTGAGCAAGGGCAAAGACTTTCGGTGCATTTGAACCATAGAGATTTGCGAGATAGTGGGCTTCCTTACTATCCAATCCACGTGACACTCCAAGTTGCGCAAAGGCTTCGATTTCTGAGTCTACATTTGCTGGGTTCAATTCTCCACCTGAAACAGGGTAAGTCTTAGAGTTGATGAGTTTAAAACTACGGTCAAATTCTGCTTTGAGGATGTCAACCACGCGCTCCATAGCTCCTTCAGCCATCTTACGGTAGTCTGTGATTTTACCACCAGCAAGGGTCAAAAGGCCATTGTCATCACGGTCCAAGCTCGAACCACGTGAAACTGCAGATGGGTCCAAATGTTTCTCAGAGGTACTGCTTTCAAGCTTGCTGACAGCAGACTCAACATCTTCACGCGTTTTTTCTTTAGAGAGATAAGATTCAACAGTCGCAATCAAGTTGTTAAAGCTTTCATCACTGATAGTTCCGTTATTTCCTCCATTGTAGTCAGAAGCGCTATTGCCTGCGATCAATGGACGAAGACCTGCCCAGCTACTTTCAATGTCAGCAACAGTAATGTTTGCATCTGGGAAGCGGTTGTTGACAATGCCAAGTAGATAATCTACATCTTCCTGAGTCACTTTTGGATGTTCCAAATCACCTGTGTAGTCTGTATCTGTTGTACCAAAGTAGGTCTTATTTTCACGTGGAAGAACAAAGACCATACGACCGTCACCCAAACCTGTGTCAAAGTAAACTGGCTGTGAAACCTTGATCTTGCTTGAGTCCACTACCAAGTGAACTCCCTTAGTTGGACGCATTTGTGAGAATTGTGTTCCCTTATTAGACAAATTGCGCACCTTGTCGCTCCAAGGACCTGTTGTGTTAATCACCAGACGGGCCTTGATTTCAAAAACTTGGTCTGTCAACAAATCACGAGCTACAACACCTGTAATCTTACCACTTTCATCAAATAGGAAGCCTTCTGCCTTCACGTGGTTGGCAATGAGGGCACCGTCTTGGTTGGCACGTTTGATGTTTTCAATCACAAGACGAGCATCGTTGTTACGGAAGTCAAGGTAAACCCCACCTCCTATCAAACCTTCTTTCTTCAAGTTTGGCTGGCGTTCCAAGACTTCTTCCTTGCTCAAAACCTTGTTAGCAGCCGGTGTGTTGTTAACTCCTGCCAAAAGGTCATACAAGTCCATAGCTACTTTAAGACGGAAGAGGCTAAAAGTAGCTCCATCTTCATCGTAAACTGGCAAGAGCATTGGGTCTGGTTTTGGAATGTGTGGAGCGATTTGTTGAACTACAGCACGTTCAGAAACCGTATCTGATACTACTTCTACGTCGAATTGTTTGAGGTAACGAAGACCGCCGTGGACCAATTTTGTTGAACGGCTGGATGTTCCTTCTGCAAAGTCTTGCATTTCAATCAAACCAGTATCTAGACCACTAGCTGCTGCCTGTAAAGCTACACCAGCCCCTGTGATCCCTCCACCGATAATCAAGAGGTCCAAGGTACGTTCCTGCATTTTTTGAATTGATAATTCACGTGTTTTCTTTGAAAATTCCATATTTACACACTTTCTAACTGAGTCGCTTTATTCTTCCAGTATTAGTCGTCTACTTCCGCAAAGACTTGGGTTGCTTTCACAGCTTTCTTCCAGCCCTTGTAGAGTTGTTCCTTGCGAGATTCGTTCATAGATGGCTCAAAGAGTTCTCCTGTCTCGTTCAAGAGTTTCAACTCATCCAAGTCTTTCCAATAGCCCACTGACAAACCTGCTAGGAAGGCTGCCCCTAGAGCTGTTGTTTCCAAGTTTTTGGCGCGTGCGATATCGATTCCCAAAATGTCAGCTTGGAACTGCATGAGGAAATTGTTCATAGCTGCACCACCGTCCACTTTCAAGACTTGGATAGCTGTCTGAGCATCCACTTGCATGGTGTCGATGATATCACGGACTTGATAAGCGATAGATTGAAGAGTTGCCTTGATAAAGTCTTCTTTACTTGTTCCACGAGTTAAGCCAAAGACAGAACCGCGAGCGTTTTGGTTCCAGTATGGAGCACCTAGACCTGTAAAGGCTGGAACGACATAAACTTCATCATTGTTGTGAGAATCACGAGCGTATTTTTCAGATTCTGGTGAATTTTCTACCATGCGAAGACCGTCACGAAGCCATTGAATGGCACTTCCTGCGATGAAGATAGAACCTTCCAAGGCATAGTAAACCTTGCCATTGATTCCGTAACCAATCGTTGTCAAAAGGTTGTTTTCAGACAACTGCATCTCTTCCCCAGTATTCATGATGATGAAAGAACCTGTTCCATAAGTATTTTTAACCATACCAGGTTCAAAGGCCAACTGACCAAAGAGGGCTGCTTGTTGGTCCCCAGCCATACCTGAGATTGGCACTTGTCCACCATAGAAATGGAATGGCGCTGTCTTACCGTAAATTTCAGAGTTAGAACGAACTTCTGGCAACATAGCCTTAGGAATGTTGAGGATTTCCAAAATCTCATCATCCCATTTGAGTTCTTTAATGTTATAAAGCATGGTACGAGCTGCATTTGAGTAGTCCGTCACGTGAGCCGCACCGTCAGTCAATTTCCAAACCAACCAAGTATCGATGGTACCAAAGAGCAATTCACCCTTTTCTGCTCGCTCTTGAGCGCCCTCTACATGGTCTAAAATCCAACGAACCTTGGTAGCAGAGAAGTAAGCATCAATGATCAAACCAGTCTTTTCATGGAATTTTTCCACATAACCTTGACTTTTTAGTTGTTCAGCCAAAGGAGCTGTCTGGCGTGACTGCCAAACGATAGCATTGTAGATAGGAAGTCCTGTTTTCTTATCCCAGACGACAGTTGTTTCACGCTGGTTGGTAATCCCGATTGCTTCGATTTGATTTGGCTTGACACCACTTTCGATGAAAGCTCCCGCAATAACTGACTGGACGGAATTCCAAATTTCATTGGCATTGTGCTCTACCCAACCTGCCTGAGGGAAAATCTGGGTAAACTCTTTTTGACTCGAGCTGACCTTTTCTCCTTTTTTGTTGAAAATAATGGCACGAGAGCTTGTAGTCCCCTGGTCAATGGCCATGATGTATTTTTCTTGTGACATGTGCTGTCCTCCTGATAAAGATCTTGAGGATGTTTCCTCTTTACACTAACTAGTATACAAAATAAAGCGCTTTCTTGTTCATCAACTTTTTTTAATTTTTAAAAAAACGTGAGGAGATTGTGTGAATTTCACAAAAAAGACCTGGAACAACCAAGCCTTTTAAGTGAATAATAACTGACGAATCCCTGCCAAATCTTCCAAATCCAAGTCATTTTTTAAATAATAGACTGGGGTCTGTTCCTTCTTATGAATCGGGTTATTGGTAACCAGCAAATCATAATGCCGAGTTCGGTCATAGGCTTCAATGGTAATAAAACGATTGTATTCCAAATACCGTTTCAAAATGGCTGCCATCCTTGAAAAGACAAGAAAACCAGATGTCAAATCCAGACCAATCCGCATATGCTGGCCACCATTTTCAGCCATATATTCGATTAACTGGAGCCATTCCCAGAGAATTTTCTTATCTAAATCTGTCCCCTGATGAAAGGCCGGTAGAGCATGAAAAATCTCCTCTGCCGTTCCCCTAAAATCATGTTCCATCAGCAAATAAGGATGACGATTCTCCAACTGGTACTTGTAGCGGTCCTGTAAAATATAGCCCTTATAGAGATAGACTTGAGCACAAAGCTGACTGAGTTCATAGGTAACGTGATCCTCTGTATAATCACCCAGCAACTCCTCCTTCTTCATTTCTTGAATCAATTGCGTCAGCAAATCTGCCAACTGTCCTCCAAAACCAAGGATATACTCCATAGTATGAAGGGGAAGAATGCGATGAGATAGGAGGAAAGAGAAGAAAATCATCATCTCCCCATCCTCAGTTCCTAGAGGAAGATGTTGCCCAGCAAAAAAGGACGGAGCCTTTCGGTGCAAACGAAGGTAGAAAATATTGTCAAAATACCCTCGCATTTTCTCTTCTATGACTTGAAACTGACAAGCATTGACCCGAAGACGCTGTTGACTGATGTGATCCCAGAGAACCAAGTCCAATTTCTGACCCGCAGACAAACTTGCACCGCAGATTTCTTCTAAAGTGGCAATCTCCTGTTTTCTCTCTGGTTTCTGCATATGGCCTTCCCATTCCTGACTCGACCAGACCTTGCGAAAAAGACAGAAATAGAAATAGCGAATCTGATGCTCTGGACCTCGCCAACGTCCATTTTGGATGGATAAGTCAAATTCTGACAAAATCTGATTCAAACTAGCTAAGTGGCGACCAAGCGTAGCCTCACTAATCATCAATTCTTGAGCCAGCTGATGGGCTAAAAACTGTTGGTGGTAGAGAAGATAAACAAGAATCTGGTATTTAACAGCATTCTCCAAAAACAGGCTCCGGATATCTCTCCCTTTGGTAGCTGCACCGATTGACAGGCGCAGATTTTCATCTTCTAAGGAGATAGTCAGCTCTAAGCCACTATCCAAAGCCTTGTCATTGAGAAGGGTGACATATTTGGTTAGGGTTGCTTTTGAAAATCCTGTTTCCTCCATTACAGCCTTGACGGTCGTCTGAGACTCTTGTAATAGAAAGGAAAGGATTGAAAATTGGCCAGATTCAGCCTTTTCCATCAAATCTCCTAAATACATTTGTTACCCCTTTCATTTTCTACCTTAAGCATAGCATAAATCTTACAAATGCTGAAATAATCTGTTTCTCTTTTTATTTTCATGCTGATTTCCTGGTCCATTATCCTAAAAATCAGCAAACACACGGCTCCCCCTTTGGGCATTTTTATGCTAAAATAGTAGCTATGGATAAAATTATTAAAACAATATCAGAAAGCGGAGCCTTTCGTGCTTTTGTCCTTGATAGCACAGAAACCGTCCGCACTGCTCAAGAAAAACACCAAACCCAAGCTAGCTCAACTGTAGCGCTTGGTCGAACTCTTATCGCTAGCCAAATTCTCGCAGCCAATGAAAAAGGAAATACCAAACTAACAGTGAAGGTACTGGGATCTAGCTCTCTAGGAGCCATTATCACCGTTGCTGATACCAAGGGGAACGTCAAAGGCTACGTTCAAAATCCTGGTGTTGACATCAAAAAGACTGCAACTGGTGAAGTCCTAGTTGGACCTTTTGTTAGAAATGGTCAATTCCTCGTTATCACAGACTACGGTACTGGAAATCCTTACAACTCTATGACTCCCCTCATCTCTGGGGAAATCGGTGAAGACCTGGCCTTTTACCTGACCGAAAGCCAACAAACCCCTTCAGCAGTCGGCCTCAATGTCCTTTTAGACGAAGAAGACAAGGTCAAGGTTGCAGGTGGTTTCCTAGTTCAAGTCTTGCCGGGAGCCAAGGAAGAAGAGATTGCTCGCTTTGAAAAACGCATCCAAGAAATGCCAGCTATCTCAACGCTTCTAGAAAGTGAAGACCATATCGAAGCCCTCCTCAAGGCTATCTACGGTGACGAGGCTTACAAGCGTCTTTCTGAAGAAGAAATCCGTTTCCAATGCGACTGTAGCCATGAGCGCTTTATGAACGCTCTTGCTAGCCTTCCAAGTTCAGACTTGCAGGAAATGAAAGAGGAAGACCACGGAGCAGAAATCACTTGTCAATTCTGCCAAACTACTTACAACTTTGATGAAAACGACCTGGAGGAACTCATTCGTGACAAATCTTAATACACCTTTTATGATTGGCAATGTTGAGATTCCCAATCGTACCGTTTTAGCACCCATGGCTGGCGTGACCAACTCAGCCTTTCGTACTATCGCAAAAGAGCTCGGAGCTGGACTCGTTGTGATGGAAATGGTCTCTGACAAGGGAATCCAATACAACAACGAAAAAACCCTGCACATGCTTCATATCGATGAAGGCGAAAACCCTGTTTCTATCCAACTTTTTGGTAGTGATGAAGACAGCCTAGCACGCGCAGCAGAATTCATCCAAGAAAACACCAAAACCGATATCGTGGATATCAACATGGGCTGCCCAGTTAACAAAATCGTGAAGAACGAAGCTGGCGCTATGTGGCTCAAGGACCCCGATAAGATTTACTCTATCATCAACAAGGTCCAGTCTGTCCTTGATATCCCACTTACTGTCAAAATGCGAACAGGCTGGGCTGACCCGTCTCTTGCAGTAGAAAATGCCCTCGCTGCTGAAGCTGCAGGTGTTTCTGCCCTCGCCATGCATGGCCGTACCCGTGAGCAAATGTATACAGGTCATGCAGACCTTGAGACCTTGCACGACGTAGCCCAAGCTCTGACCAAGATTCCATTTATCGCCAACGGTGATATCCGTACTGTCCAAGAAGCCAAACAACGTATCGAAGAAGTCGGTGCTGACGCAGTCATGATCGGCCGCGCTGCTATGGGAAATCCCTACCTCTTCAACCAAATCAACCATTACTTTGAAACAGGAGAAATCCTCCCTGATTTGACCTTTGAAGACAAGATGAAAATCGCCTACGAACACTTGAAACGATTGATTAACCTCAAAGGGGAAAACGTAGCAGTTCGTGAATTCCGTGGCCTCGCTCCACACTACCTCCGTGGAACATCTGGCGCTGCCAAACTCCGTGGAGCCATCTCCCAAGCTAGCACCCTAGCAGAGATTGAATCCCTCTTGCAATTGGATAAGGCTTAAAATGGTTCATACTGCTCTACTGATTATCGATATGCAAAAAGCATTTGATAACCCTATCTGGGGAGAACGAAATAACCCTCAAGCTGAACAACAAGCATTGAGGATACTGGCATACTTTCGTAAACACGCTCTTCCAGTCTTACATGTTCAACACATATCTGACAACCCCCAGTCGCAATTTTATAACAAACAAAATCAGGTGTTTAAAAGTGGATTTGAGCCAGTTACTGCAGAACCTGTCTTTCAAAAAACGGTTAATAGCGCCTTTATTGGAACAAATCTTGAAACATATTTACGAAAAAATCAGATTTGTCATTTAGTCGTTGTTGGTTTGACCCTGCCTCATTGTGTATCTACTACGACACGAATGGCAGCAAATCTTGGTTTTGAAGTCACTTTACTAGCAGATGCCACTGCCAGTTTTACCCTATCTAACAAAAACGGTCAGGCCATCTCTCCTGAGACTATCCATGAGATTAATCTCCTTTCTCTACAAGATGAGTTTGCTCAAACTCTTACTACAGAAGAATTTTTAACCCAAGTACAAGTATAAAATAATCCGTCAACTCTTATTTGAGCTGACGGATTTTCTTTGATTGTAAAAATTCAAATACTGAGGGTTATTATTGACTCAAAGCAACACTGGAAACCTTACCATCTGCTCCTGTTGTAATCTGGATGACTCTCCCTCCACCGATTTTGGCATTATACTTGCCACCATCAAGAGTATAAGAGTAGCCTCTGATAGAGTAATTTTCTTTCTTTCCATCAGCAGATTCTACTGTAAATTGACCACCTGATGAAACTGTGATGGTTTCGCCATTTGCTCCCTTCCAGTTGCCAGCTGCAGCTGAGAAATCACCATCTACCATTGTTAGAACACCCTTGTAGCGTTTATTTTGCTCTGCTTGTTTGTCTTGAAGTTTGCGGTCAGTTGTAGGATCATAGCTTGATTGGTTAGACTGGGTTTGAGGAGCCTGTTGAGTTGAAGGAGCCTGAGCAGGAGTTTGTTGACTAGCCGCCTGTTGATTAGCCACTTGTGATGGTGTCGCACTTGCTAAAGATTGATCAGTAGACGCCTTAGCCTTTTCAGATGAAGCTGAACTTGAGGACTTCTGAGTCTTGCTTTCTTTGCTAGCAGAAACTGCTTTAGAACCTGATGATTGGCTTGTCTTAACAGAACTGCTTACTTGAGTTGTTTCCTTTTTATTTCCACAAGCTCCCAATAGCAAGGTAGAAGCCAATACAGTTGCTGCCATCAATTTGATATAGGTTTTCTTTTTCATTTTTCTACTCCTTTGTAATGTTTTAGAAATATAAAGAAATCTTTTTGTAATATAATTGTAACATTGCGTTTTAAACATGTCAACAATTTATCTAAACTATTTTAAAAATCTTAAATACTTTAGATACATTTACTCCTCCTACTCTTCTATTCGTAATAAAATAGAAAAACAGGAGATTTTTCTATTAAAAATTTGAATTTGTTTTGTGTAATCGCTTAAAACTTTAAGTACAAAGGAATATAATAACATTGAAATAGAATATAGGAGGTGCATTCTTATGCTAAATAAGTATTACAAGTATCTTCCTTGAGTGATTTTGGGAGCTTTCTGTTCTTATCAGTCTGCAGTTCGCTACGCTCAGACTACATTTGATTTATTTTACTTAATAACCATTTTTATGATTGTAGATATAGCTTTATTGTACTTACATGAAACCTATTTAAAATATAAATACAAGGATTTATTCATTCGCATCATGAGCAATTCTAAGAAAGATATCCATCCCTAAAAACATTCGCAACAGCAAAGCCATCTCATGATGGTACATAAAGAGGTCGGGAACTTTTCCCGACCTCGCTTTTTATACAATATCAAATTTTAACTGGCCTGCTTTAACACCAATCTTAAGTGTGCTGCCTGCCACTAATTCTCCCTTGAGAAGAAGTTCTGCCAACTTGTCCTCCACTTCTGTTTGTAGGGTTCTACGAAGTGGACGAGCTCCCATCTCTGGGTCATATCCTTGATTTGCCAACAATTTCAGTGCTGAAGCTTGTAATTTCAAGTCAATACCTTTTTCAGCCAAACTTGCCACTAAAGGTTTGACCATAATCTTCACTACTTCCTGCATATGGTCGCTAGATAGGCTATGGAAGACCACCTTTTCATCAATACGGTTAATAAACTCAGGTCTATAAGCCTTTTTCAGCTCTTCAAACATGCGTTTTTCCATATTTTCCTGGTCAAAACGAATGTCTTTTGCCCCAAAACCAACCGTCTTGTCATCACGAAGGGCTGTCGCACCAAGATTTGACGTCATGATGATAATAGTATTTGAAAAGTCAACCTTGCGTCCCTTGCTATCGGTCAAGACACCATCATCCAATACCTGCAAGAGAACATTAAAGATATCTGGATGGGCCTTCTCTACCTCGTCAAAAAGTAGAACGGAATATGGTTTATTTCGAACTTTCTCGGTCAACTCCCCACCTTCTTCATAACCTACATAGCCCGGAGGAGCTCCATTGAGACGGCTAGCTGCGAATTTCTCCATATACTCACTCATATCAAAACGGATAAGGGCTGATTCGTCATCAAAGAGGACCTCTGCCAGAGCCTTGGCCAATTCGGTCTTACCGACACCTGTAGGTCCTAGGAACATAAAGGAACCAATCGGACGCTTGTGACTGCGAATCCCTGACTGGTTGCGGCGAATGGCACGGCTAATACTTGAAACTGCTTGATCTTGACCGATGACACGTTTGTGCAATTCAGCTTCCAAGTTTAAGTATTTCTTGGCATCCGTTTGGGTGAGTTTTTGGACTGGGATGCCTGACAAGCGACTCAAGGTGGTCAAAATATCAGACTCTGTCACCAAATCTTTATAGACTGGGACTTCCTCTTCTTTTGCGATTAGCTGGGCTGCCTGTTTCCACTTACCATCCATCAAGGCCTTGTCAGCTGGACTCAAACCTGAATCGTCTGTTTTTACATGCTTTGACTTATTTTGCACTGTTGCTGCTGCTTCATCCAAGAGATCGATAGCAGAGTCTGGTAAATGGCGACTGGTTAAGTAACGATGAGCCATCTTAACCGCTGTTTCAACCGCTTCATCTGTGATTTGCACCCGGTGATGTTTCTCATAAGTCGCCTTCAAGCCTTGCAAAATGGCCATACTGTCGGCCACACTTGGCTCTTCAATCGTCACTTTGGCGAAACGACGAGAAAGGGCCGCGTCTTTTTCAATGTGTTTTTGGTACTCTTCCTGAGTGGTGGCACCAACCGTTCTCAAAGTTCCACGCGCCAAGGCTGGTTTCAAGATATTGGCCGCATCCAGAGTTGAGTCAATTCCACTCCCAGAACCCATGATAGTATGGAGTTCATCGATAAAGAGGATGACTTGTCCATCTTCTTCAATATCCTTGATGATATTGTTCATGCGTTCTTCAAAGTCACCACGGAAGCGTGTCCCTGCAACGACATTCATCAAATCAAGCTCTAACACGCGCATCTTAGCCATTTCCGCAGGTACATCCCCACTAGCAATACGCTGAGCGAGCCCAAGCGCCAGAGCTGTTTTCCCGACACCAGCATCCCCAACCAAGACAGGATTATTCTTGGTTTTACGGCTCAAGATTTGAATCATACGCGAGATTTCCTTATCCCGACCGATGACTGGTTCTAACTTGCCAGAACGCGCTTGCTCTGTCAAATCATGCGTATAGTCCTCGAGACCACCACTCGGAGTCTGGGGCATGCCCATCATATTGGCCATAGAATTTTGCTTATCAGCTACTGTACGATGGCGTTGACGTAAAGCCTTGAGATCTTCACGAGTCCAGCCTGCTCGTTCTTCTAAATTTCGACGAAGGGCTGCAATCTTGACCTGATCTTTCTTGTCTTCATAAGAAAAACCAGCTCTCTCCAAGATACGAGTCGCCAAGGAATTTCCATCATGCAAAATCGCATAGAGGACATGCTCTGTCCCTAGCACCTTAGCATGGACCACTGACGCTACATACTCTGCTTCGTCAAAAAGGACCTGCAAACGATAGGAGAACGGCAATTCTGTAAAGGTTTCATCCTGGCTATAGTCCGTTTCAGTCAGTTCTAAAGCCACCTCTTCTAAACGGTCCATCTCATATGGATAATCATTTAAAGTCGCCCCTGCCACACTATAACTGTGATTGGACATGGCAATCAACAAGTGCCAAGACTCTAGATAACGAGCTCCAAAATGGCTAGCCACCATGTAGGCACTTTCGATACATTCATTCAATGCTTTTGAATAGTTCATCTTACTTCCCTTTTCTATCTACCTCTTGTATGACCTGTCGTAGCATGTTTGCACGAACAACTGGAGCTTCTTCTCCTAGAACGCGATCCAAAGCTACTGATACTAGCAAATTCATCTCCTGCTTGGTCATCAATTTCTGCTCAACCAAAAGCTGTAGAATATCCTCATAAATTTCTTGACTGACCCGCTCACCAATTGAGTAAAGCAGCTCCCTGAGCATTTCATGATGACTAGAAAACTCAATCCGTCCTATACGAATGTAGCCTCCGCCACCACGCTTACTTTCAACCAAGTAGCCTCTACTTTCCGTAAAGCGTGTCTTGATCACGTAGTTAATCTGACTAGGAACAACCTGAAAGGTATCTGCCAACTGACTACGTTGCAACTCCACGATACCAGATTGATCTAAAATCGCCTTGATGTAGGCCTCAATATGATCCGATGTATTTTTAAATCTCATTACAAACCCACCTCTCTCTTTAAACCTTGACTATCTTTGACTATACTATCATTTAAGACTCTATAAGTCAAATTTTTAAGGCTCAACCATTGGAAATACTGACTTTTTTTAAAAAACACTTTGGCATTAATTCGCCTTAGTTTTTCTTGAAAGTTCCTAAAAAAGTCCACAAAAAAAGCCCTAAAAAGGGCGTAATATTGATGAGTTCAGCAGGCAAGAAACTAGCACGGTCAAACGTGCTTTTTTATTACCTGGTAATATTATAGCATATCTTCCACAGCATAGCCATAAGACACAAAGAAAAACCCTCAGATAATTTTCTGAGGGATAAACAGTAATGATTACTTGTCATTATCGTCACTGTCTATAATAGTTATCACTATAATAATTACTAAAAGAGCAAGCACGTACAAAGTCAGCAATATTAAGACTAGCGATGTTGGTACTCCTATGCTGACGAGAAATATCATAAAAAATATTCCAACTATTGAAACTACTTTTAAAAAATTATAGACCATTTTTAAAACCTCTTAGAATAAAATTCACGTATTAAATACGTCTAACGAAGCTACCTTTATTATTAATCTAGTCAAAACTCTACAATTTAATTGATTATATGCAATACGTTTCTTAATTAGTAATATGATTTATTCTAAGCAATATGTTTTATTCTAGGCAATATGTTTTGTTTTAAGCAATATGTTTTATTATGAGTAGTTAAGAATTTTGTATTTATTAATAATAGCTTCATATGCATTATAAAACATTAAAAATTAGATGTCAATCTTTTTTATTTTCAGGGTTGCCAATTAAAATATATCCCTTGTAACAATTTATTTGAAGCTTTCTATAATTTTTCTTAAAAATAAGCCTTTCATCCTAAATCTATTAGTTTTTACCCCCTTTTTATTTGGAGGCCTCCGACTTGGAAAAAGTTCCCTTCACCGGTTCCCAAAGTATTCAAAAAAATTTTTTCAACGTGGGGGGGAGTCAATATCCTTTCAGTTCTATAAATCTTTTAGCAATTACTTTTCTTCGACTATTTATATAACGAGTAGTTTTATTTAGTTTCTCTGCCACGTCTTCCCAAGTCGCACCAGCTTCTAAATATCTCATTTTAAAAATGACTAAATCACTTTCAATTAAGTTTTCCATCAAGGTATCTACAACTAGTTTAAAGCCTTCTAAATATCTTAGTGTTTGATCTTCTTCAATTCTAATGATGGTTGCTTCAGTAGGACTATATACTGTCTTGCCTTTCCCACCAGTATAATCTTCAGTGCTATGTTTCTTATTATGTATCAGTTCCTGTCTTCTCAAATAAATTTTATTAGCAAGCGTTCTATATCGTCCTAACTCAATATCTATCCCGTCCAGGTCTCTGTTACTCAACTCGTACATAGGCAAGTACCTCCACTTAAATTTAAAAATTTTTTTATCTTTCAATTTGTCAAATTGTAAATTCTGTCAAACTGACAAAAAGCGCTAAAAGCCTTCCAACACTCCACTTACCAGGTATCATTGTTTTAAGTTTGACAACTATTCAATATGACAATTTAAAGAAGTATCCCTCTAATTTATTCCCCAGTTTCTCTTATCTTACATTCTGTGAAACTCACTCCATTCTGTAACTTACTGATATACATGGCTTCCAAGCCTATACTCTGTTTTAGTTTATGCTTTCTTCATTTTGTGAAACTAATTTACTGAAATTAAAAACAAGGCCACTTTTGATATAACTATCAATTTCTTGATATTCAAATCATCCTTGTTTCTAATGAATTACTCTTTACCTAAATACTCTTTAATCTCACGATATTCCTTAGAAAAATTCATCCATCCGCTAGAATCAGGGTTTAAGAATGGTAGGACAGTAAGCGGACTTACTTCTGTTCGATACGGCGATAGAGAATGTCTCTGACTTATTTCTCTGACTACACCTGTATGAATTTCTTCTACATCCTTCTTCAGTTCTTGAATTTCATCATATGCGTCCAGAATTCGTCTAAGTTTCTTTCGGTATTGTTTATAGATCTTCTTAGTTTCCATCCGTTGCTTAGTTTCTTTAAAAATATATTCAAAGATGACTGCATTAGCTTCTGAAAAATCACTATCAAATTTTTCCTGAAGGCCATTAATAGCTTTTTCCATCTTTTCCAGCTGCTCTAAAGATTCTAAGTTATTTGACAAAAAAGAATCTATGTTCTCAAATGAAACTGCTTGATTGCCTAACAAGCTTTTTCTTTTTTCGCTTAACTGTTCTCGTGCTGAATTAATCTTACTTTTTTTATTATCTAGATCATCCAGTGTTTCAAATACTTGATTAATATCCATTTCTTTCTCCTAGTTCCATTGAATAAAGTAACCACAATCTTCTTCAACTTTTTTTACATCAAATCGGGTATGTAAAATCAACCGTTTTCCAAAATAGTCATTCGCATTCACCCAACTAAGTGTATCTTTCTTGCGATCAAACAAAGTAACAAAGTTTTCTAGATCTCCAATAAAGCCTTTTTTGTCACCTTTATTCCCTAATGTTGTATCATCTACAATTAAAAAGTTATCTACAAAAAATGTTTCACTTGTTCCTGTCTCTTTATCAACTTTAAGAAGATAATTTCCTGAAGTGTCTTTCATTTTTTCTAAGACACTAAATAGTGATTGACTAACAACCATAGATACATTGCGCTCTGGATTGATTAAAGAAACAATAGATTTCAAGTCGTCGATACTTGTAGCAGTCTGCACTTTCGCAGTTTGGAGAATTTTCCCAATCTCTCTATTTCGTGTTCTACGTTTTAATTTAATAATCTTCTTACCAAGAAAATCCGTTAAATTATATTGCCCATCATCTAATTGCTCCTGTGAAAAATCAAGTTTTCCACTGAATAATTTAACTAAGTAATCAACGCTGACAGTTTTCTTTTTATCTGCTTCTGTTTTCTCAACCGAATTTTCGCTAACTTCTTGTAATGAATCAGATTCAAAGTCAGTTACTTCATACTTCCCACCACGGGTACGAGTCTCAATAACATTTACTAGATCAACCAGTTCTTTACGTTGATGTTCATCTTCGTAACTATCAAGGATTGGTTTTTCAATGAGTACATGATTATTTTCTACGTTCATCCCTCTAGTGTTATAACCTGTACTTCGGATATAAGCTTCTAGATTTTCTTTTTGTTTAGCTAAGTTAGTTGTCATGTTTTGCTCCTTTATCTTACAAGATTATTTACCTATATTTTTTATTCTTTGTTCAAATTTCTCTTTTATTTTTTCCTCTACTGGTTTTATGTGAGGAATTGCTTTGCTGCGTCCCCCATTTCTTAATACATGTCCATGTTCTAATAAATGAGTTAATCTATATGTTGGATCTGCATTATAGATTACAAAAGAACCTTTAGAATTTTTCTTAAAGCGCCAATTTTTCGCATATTTCCCATATCTTTTAGGACTTGTTTGTTTCAATTCATTCACTGCTTCATTTGTAACTTCTTCAGCAATTAAATCTATCTGTTCTTCAACTTCTTCAGAATAAGCTTCCAAAGTTTTAGCAATTTCATTTGCTAGATCACTCGTTAGACTCATTTCCCCTCCTTCATCTTTTAATATCTGATTTTTGTTTATAATTTTTTCTAAAATTCTTTGCTCTTAGTTTTTCTTTTATGACTCTCCGAGCCTTTAGAATCATTTTTTCTAGATTTTGATTTGTCTTGTTTGTTAGCATATTTTTCTAGTATTTCTTGTTTCCGTTGTTCTAAGCTATCATCTTCTTTTTTACACTGAGAAAAGATTTTCTGTCTTTTATCTGGATCCATAGAAAACTTATTGGCTACTACATACCCTAAAGAAGTATCTCCTGACATCTCCCTCACCCCCTTTCTATGCAAACAAAAAGGGACATACCACTAGCATTATATGCTTACGGTATGTCCCTGAGTTGTTCTCAATAGACTTATTTTTTAGTTTCTTTTTTGACTAGATGGGTAAATTTTCCATCTGAGTAGAATAAAGTTATCTCTCCAAACCTTGGAACTTTTTCTATCTCTATTATACCACATTTTTCGTAGACAACAAAGCCTTTTTCTGTTGAAAATCGCATTTTATCATCATTCATTGATATTCTCCCCTCACTGTGTTTATAGTGTATCTCTTGTCTTTGATCGTGAAAGCTTTGAAAGTGTTCCCTTCTAAACCTTTCAAAATTCTACTTGAGTTTCTAGCATTGTAAACCGTTCTTAGCTCGCTACTATCTAAGTTTGTGTTAAAAATCGTAGTTTCTCGATTATTGATAATATCAAACAAGAAATCCTGTTCCCAGTCACTCTTAGGAGTGATTGTCCCATTTTTTGCCCCTAGGTCATCGATGATTAGAAAATCTACATCAACAAGCTTTTTAACTGCCTCATACTCTGTTAAGTTTGCATTTCTTCCATAAGCCCAGCCTTCTTTTATCTGCTTGATAATCTCAGTTAAGCTGATAAACAAGACACTCTTAGGCTCGTGCTTCTCTCTGAAGCTCTCATTGATTTCTTTGGCCAGGGCAAGCGATAAATGACTTTTTCCTATTCCTGTGCTACCACTGATTAAAGTATTTCCCGTCATACCTGCAAGGTACTTCTGGGCTTGCCCCTTTACAAACTCTAACATCTGACGCTCCTCTGTAGTCTTAACAAAGAAATTATCAAATGTCGCTCCTTTCAACTCGTTAGGGATTTTACTATCACGCATTAAGACATCATAAGTTTTAAAGTAAGCCTGTCTGTCCTCGAACTGCTGTAATAGGTCTTTCTCTTTTTGTTTAATCTCTCCCTTTACACACTCTGGGCAAAATGCTTGTACTTTTCTTTCTGAACCCCCTAACACTGGTACAGAAATTTCCCAGTAATTTACCTGGTGAATATCGCAAACTTTATCCGATATTTTTCTGTTATTAAATTCTTTAAATTGTTCCTTCATCTTTGCAACTCCTAAAATGGTAGGTCTGGGAAGTTATCTTCGGACTTCCCTTTTATTGTTTTAGGCTTTTGATTCAAATAACCGTCAAACTTAGATCCGAAAAGTGTTTCTGGTCTCAGATATTTAGAAAATTCAGGACTATCCTTCCATTCTGCCGTTTTAATATCTATCACCTGTTTAAAATCTTCAAGTGTATAGCCTTCTTTGAATCGTGCTAGTAAAAGTCTTTTTGTCTTATCAACAAACTTATACCTCTTATTAGCTACTTGATTCAGATAAACAATAGGAATCCAAAGTTCTTTATGTTTTGTTTTCTCTAAATCTTTTATAGCTGTTTCTTCAAGCCAAGTAGGAAAAGTGAAAGATGAGCTTTGCTCATTAGGCGAGGTTCCCTCGACTATATACTCTTTATTTATATCTAACTTTAAATCTTGCTCTAACTCTTTCTCTTTATCTATCTCTTTCTCTGTCCTACATGTAGATAACGTTGTAAAATTATTAGATAACAATGTAAGATTTTTTTCTTTCTCTTGTTGCTCTTTGCGGTAGCTTCTCATATATGCAGCGTGGTTTGTTTCTTGTTGTACCAAAGCTTTTGCTTGTGTTAACTCGGCATTTTTATCTTCATCAATCTGAATCAGACCACATTGCGTAAAATAAGCTATAGTCATAGATATATCATCTTCAGAAACATCTAATTTCAAGGCCAGTTCTTCTTTTAAGGTTTCAAAGTACCCTTCGTAATACAGAATACAATCACTTTCAAGACTTTCTAACATCATGCGCATATAGATCACTGTCATGGTATAGCCACCAGGCATACTTTTTAGTCGCTTAATAAATAGGTTATCAAAAAACTTCTTATCAATTTTCAACCAAAAATATACTTTAGTCTTCGCCATCATCTACCCCCAGGAACTTCAAAATATCCGTAACTTTGTAATAGACTTTTCTAGTATCTTCTAGCGGTGGTTGGTAACGTCTTAGTCCTGCAACTTCCCACTTTTGCAAGGTTTTGTATTTTATATCTAACTCGTCCATAGCTTCTTGTGCTGATATTAAACCAGTTAGTCGTGGTTTCGGTTGTTCTCGAACTGCTAGATAGTTTTCTATAACCGTGCTTATTCTATTAGTTAAATCATGTTCGCTTTCTTTACTCAAACTAAACATACTTAGCCCTCTTTACTGACCATTCCAAGCTGAATATATCGCCCATAATCAGGGCTTAAATCCTCGCTAGTCGTTTCAATCGTCTGTGTACTTTCTCGCTCGATTTGAGCGCTTTTTTTGCGGTATCGGTGGTTTAGATACATGAGAAAGCCAACCAATATCACGGTAAAAATAAGCGCCTGTGTATTGCTTAAATCTAGTTCATTCATGCTATGCCCTCGCTTTGTAATTCTTGATATATAACTGTTGGGCTTGATGTTCCATCTTTTGGAAAGCTTCAACTTCCTTGATAGATACTTTGTTATCTAAAAAATCAATAATAAACTGTAATAGATTTGGATTGTTAACCTTTAAATCGGCCATAAAATCATCAATTTCTACTTGAGTCATTTTCATTACATCTGGAATTTTCATCTGACTTGTACCCCAATTCTTCAAAATTCTCACAATTAAGGAGATAAACTGCAATCCCGTCCAACTCTCTATAGAGTTGTTCCATCTGGTCACGAATAACGCCTAACCCCTCTGTCATCTGTCCAGATAAGATATCAGTATCTACTCTGTTATTTTTCGCCATTATCAGCGAATTACTCAACTGTCTGACTAATTCAATTCTGGGAAGCACATCTCCAAGTCTGCCTCCTTGCTCTTGAATTTCCTTTATGTTTAATGCCATATTGTTTTCCTGTGCCTTTTTTGTCTGTTTCCTATACGTAATTAGCACCACTCCAAACGCTGGGCGATTGCCCCTAGTTGGCGGACGCATGTAGTGATGTTTTGTGGGTAATCATCCACATTTTCGATAAACAAGTGCTTAGAATCGCCGTGTCAGCACTCGTTTTTCAAAACCTTTTCTAATTGCTTGCCTGCTATTAGTTATTGCTTCAGTAGCATTTTCATGCTATAATCAAGATACGTTAAAAAACGTATACCTTTTATCCTGTCGCTTGCTCGCCTTGGCCAAAATTTGAGCAAGTGATTTTTTTATTTTCTTTTTGCATGATTACTACCTGACTTTGGTTTATAAATCAAATCTTTACTATCGATAAGATCTAGAATCCAACTAATTCCCTGTTCTACTGTTTCAAGAAATGCGCCTAGGTCTTCACTGTCCAAGTTCTCGTAGTTCATACAAAGATATTCGGCTAGTTGTCTGTCTTTCTCAACTAGCTTTTTAAAATCCTTGGAATACTTAGGAATTTCTAACCCTTTGGCATTTGTAACTGTCTTAAATTCATTTTCCATTTTCTGTACTCCTATGCTTTAAAAATTAATTCCTTAATTTCTGAATATCCCCTATTCAAGTTAATCATCGCTATTGCCATATCTTCCAAACGCTGATAGTTTGTCAGTTCATCACTGGTTAAACTGTCAATACCGTTTCCACTTTCTCGCTCTTGCATGAGTTGAGACTTGTTTTTCCCTGTAGCTCCCTTTAGCAGTAAGTTTGTAAGTGTACTATAGGCATGCTTGGGCGCTTTCTCCCATGATTTGATAGCTTCGGTTAAGGTCTTGCGCTTTGGCTTTTCCAGTTCCCTTTGAAGATAGCGTTTAGAAAGTTCATCACGCATTTCAAAGAATGCTTTGACTAGGTTCATTTTGAATTGCCGTACTGGTTCGGTATTCTTTAGATAAGTGATCAGCAAGGTAGCCTGTTGCTCGTTCAGAAGATAGATTTTTTTCGGTTGCCCTCTCTTATCTAATTTATGGATTTTAAATCCAAGTATTCCCAACGCTTCAAAATCAGCTTTATTATCTCTGACTAAGCGTGTAATAGTATGGTGCTGTACTTCAGCACATTCGGCGATGATTTCGCTCGTAGTATACGGCTCTTTCTTGCCGTCCATGTAAACCAGTTCCATTGGTTCACTCCTTTCTTCTTTTGTCAGTGCTTGCCACCTAAAACAGTACCAAGGTAAAGCATTAAGGTAGGGTAAAATCGGAGAATATGAAGCCCTACAAACCCTTGATACTGCTATAGGTAGCAAGCAAATTACACTAGCGAATATTTAGCTAGATCTGTTTATCAATCCCCAGTGGTAAAGCACCACATGAGAAATCTGTAAATGTAGAGTAGTATTGCGATTAGTTCGCTCCTTTCTAATAGTCTTTGGCAAGCCATTCCATAACACTAGCATATATTCTTTTGGGCGCTTTATAATCTCCCTTCAAAATTTTAGGAACCGTTCTAGACGCTACACCAATTTCTAGAGCTAGTTCATAATTTTTTAGTTGCAAATCAGCTTTTTTCCTTCTTAATGCTTTCGCCTGTTCTTGTGTGATAAGCATTTTTCTTTCTCCTTTCCCTTTTTTTATTCTCATTTCAAGAACAAATTGATTATATAATCTTATTTTGAGAATGTCAAGCATTTTTGTTCTTTTTTTGAGAATTTTTTGTAGATAATATTTTTTTACTATGATATAATCAATTCAAAAAGTACTTGAATTAGGTGGTATCACATGAAAATTAAACTTAAAGAACTGAGGGAGAAAGAAAAAATATCTTTAAATAAACTCAAAAACATTTTGAAAGAAGAATACGATATAACAGTATCCGATAGTCAACTAATGTACTACGAAAATGAAATTAGAAAACCTAGAGATGAAAATATATGGTCAGCTTTAGCTGATCACTTCGGAGTAAGTGTCGCTTACTTATTAGGGCACGAAGATGAACAAAATATTTTAAAAATAATCCAAAGTAACGAATTTAAAAAATTACTTAATGATATAGATATTGAAAAAATAAATGAACTTAGTTCAACGTACAAAAACGTTGAAGAACATATAAATAATCCTGTAAAGTATGACAATTTTGGAAAAGGATTGCTTAATCATAGCCAATCGTATATGTTTACAATTGAAGAACTAATAACTGCTGATAAAGAAAAAAATACAAATTTTGCAGATATTTTAATCAACTATATTTCTTTAAATGACTATGATAAAAAAATAGCTTTTGATTTAGTTCAAAAATTATCTGATAGAGACGACGAAAAGGAGTAAACCCCATGGGATTTTTTGACACTGTAAAACAAGAGGGTAGTTTTTCTACCGCATCTGGAGTAAATGGACTACACTACGTTGTCCTTCAGGTAACTTTGAAAGAAAAGTTTTTCGGTACTGGATCAGGAAACCTTACAGAATTAGAAGATGTTATCAATAAACAAGCTTCAAAAGGTTATCGCCTTCATACCATCACAACCGCCAATGGTGGAAGCAAAGGTTTAGGCGGTGGTGACCGCATTCAGGCTACTATGGTTTTTGAGAAGATTCTATAAAAATTCCCCATCTTTTATTAGAAAACATCAGCATATAGGAGGCTACTTATGAAAAAATTACTAAGCACATCAGCTATTTTACTTTCTGCTACCGTTCTAGTAGCTTGCTCTAACAATCAATCAGCTACCAAAGATAGCTCGGAGAAAGCAAAAGCGGAGCAAAAAAATACTACTTCAACAAACACAAAAACCAAAGTAGATAACAGTAAATACGATAATATAATTTCTGAAATCAAATCAAAATTAGATCCTGAATCAACTGGCGCAATAAGCGTTAAAATTCAAAATAACGTAATCGATTCAGATTCATCCGAACCGCATGATACAATCATGATTTTGCTAACTGGAACGGCTAAAGATAGCGCAAAAGAGACTATGGACGCAATCAATTCAAATTCTGCTACAACTAATCAGCAAAATGCAATTACCGTATTTCGGATGTCTATATCTGAGTTTGCTAAAAAATTACCAGACGACAATACTACTCTTTCCCTTGGGTATGAAAAATCTGCTGATCAATACGACTTAATCGCAAAATCTTCAAAACAAAAAGATTTGATTCCTATTGGAGAACTCATCGTAAATTAAAAAATCCCCTATATTCGCCAATAGCAACCATCGTTTCATGGTCTATTGTGCAAAAACAGGGGAAATTGAAGAATAGAAAGCCAATTTTACAGACTAAAGTGCAAAAAACGGCAAAATTGACAAATAGTAAAAGACAAGTCTGCTACTGCTGACTTGTCTAACAATGCAATAAAAGCAACTTTCCCAGCGTTGAGTTTTTTCGATACTCAAAAATTTAAAAAAAACAAACTAAAAATATTGACAAAAACTAAAAATTACAGTATTATTAGGCAATGAGAAGAGTTTCTGCTCCCAAGGGAACAGAGTACGCGAAACACCGCCTAGTTCTACTAGGTGGTGTTTTTGTATATAAGGAACATATATGAAACCATTTCAAACATTAGATGAACAAATAAAACTTCTCCAGTCTAGAGGTTTAGAAATAGATAACATAGAAGAATGTAAAAGATACCTTCTAACTAACAACTATTACAACGTCGTCAACGGATATAGTAAGTTTTTTCAAACATCAAAAGATAAATTTATAGCTGGTGCAGACTTTAGAGAAATAGCTGCAACACACTTTTACGATAAAGAAATTAAATCAGCTTTTTTAAAAGCAATTATAGATGCAGAAAAACACTTTAAATCCGTACTGGCATATCGTTTTTCAGAAGCATATCCAACACCATACGCTTATCTAGATATTAATAATTTTGAAACACAAAAAGATACAAAAAGGCTAGCACAAATTACTAATTTAATCAGTATATTAGCTAGAATACTCAATGATTATAATAAGGATAAGCAAAACAATTCTATAAAACACCACTATAAACAACATGGCGTTGTTCCTTTCTGGGTTATCATCAATGAACTTACATTAGGGCAAGCATTTAACTTTTATAGAAATCTAAACACTGATATAAAAAATCAAATAGCTAGAGATTTATCACCATTCTTACAGGAAAATATTGAATACATCCAAAATAGACCTAGTAAAGACCTTTTAAGTGGAAAGGCTTTAGAAAGTATTATTAAAAATATACTAGAAATTAGAAATATCACTGCTCACAATAATAAGCTTTTCAATTATAAATGTCGTGAGAATCTTCCACAACTAGCTTATTTCCACTATTACAATAACAATGCTAATACGTCAAGACAATCTGTATATTATGTTTTTCTTGCCTTGCAATGCCTACTTGCTTCCACACAATACGCTCAATTACATAACACTATTATTAAAAGAACCAAAGCTCTAAATAAAAAAGCGCACTCCATTGAAGCCGGCATTGTATTGGACACACTTGGATTTCCGCATAATTGGTATAATATCACTGACACATTAAGATAGAACTACTTGCAATATATGGGCTTTTAAAAAATCTCATATAAGCCCCATATCCGCCTTGTTTTCTATTCTGGTACATTTTACCATCTGACTGCTTAAAATCGAAAATAAGGGGGTTCTCGTAGCTCCTCGCATGGTATAAACTCAAAACCTTTTCTAATTGCTTGCCTGCTGATGGAAAAGGAGTAAAACCATGAAGATTACAGAGTACAAAAAGAAAGATGGATCAGTAGTTTACCGTTCCAGCGTTTATCTTGGCATCGATACCGTAACGGGTAAGAAAGTCAAGACAACTATTTCAGACAGAACTAAGAACAGGCTCAAAAGCAAGGCTATCCAAGCCAAAGTAGAGTTTGAAAAAAACGGCTCAACGGTTATAAAAACCGTCAACGTTACCACCTATCAGGAATTGACGGAACTCTGGCTAGAAAATTATTGCCATACAGTAAAACATAGCACCCTTATAGGCGCAAAAAACAACATAAAAAAGTATCTCCTACCAGCCTTTGGAGACTACAAACTAGATAAACTAACGCCCCCAATCATTCAGCACCAGGTAAACCAGTGGGCAATAGATTACAATCAACTAGGAAAAGGTTATCAGCAATATAACCAACTCCATGCCCTAAATAAACGCATATTATCCTATGCCGTTTCCTTGCAAGTCATTGCTTCAAATCCAGCTAGTGATATCATCGTCCCACGGCGCAAACCCAAACAAGGGCAAAAACTGAAATATCTGGATGACGACAATTTGAAAAAATTCTTAGATTATCTGGATCAGTTGCCAAACACTTACAAAAATTTCTCCGATACGGTGTTATATAAGACACTTCTAGCGACTGGTTTGCGTATTCGTGAGTGTCTAGCCTTAAAATGGTCTGATATTGACCTACAAAACGGTAGCATTTCAGTTACCAAAACTTTAAACACCCTCAAGGAAATCACTAGCCCTAAAAGTAAAAGTAGCATTAGAGAAATAGCACTGGATACCAAAACGGTACTCATGCTTCGGCTCTATAAAGCAAGACAATCCCAAATAGGTAGGGAAATAGGGGTAACTTTTGAAAAATTGTTCTCTGATACCTTTGACAATTATAGAGAAGCTGGAGCGCTCAGATTCAGACTAGAAAAGCATTTAAAACTGGCTGGATGTCCTCGTTTAAGTTTCCACGCTTTCCGACACACCCACGCTAGTATCTTGCTTAATGCTGGCCTGCCATACAAGGAAATACAGACACGGCTTGGCCATGCAAAAATATCTGTAACCATGGACACTTACAGCCATTTATCAAAAGAGAACCAAAAAAGAGCAGTCTCATTCTTTGAAACTGCCCTCGAAAAAATAAAAAGTTCTTAAAAAAGTCCACAAACTAAAAAAAGCGACACATAAAACCCTTATGTATCAACGATTATAGAATAATTTCGGTATAATTGACTATTATACCGAAATTTTCTTATTTTTAAAAGAAAAAGGGCGCTGGTAAAGGATAATCTTCACCAACTCCCTATTTTTCTACTTATCTAAGCCTAATTCTGCCAAGATTTGACGTTTGTAGGCAATCTTTTGGACTTCCTTATCCTCATCTTCAGACCAATCTAGTTTAATTTCTGAAACAATCTGCCCAGGGCGATTTTTCAAGATATAGATGCGGTCGCTGAGATTGAGGGCCTCCTCGATACTATGCGTGATAATCAGGGTCGTCAATTGCAACTGCTTGTGAATCTCCAGATACCAAGCGTGGAGTTCCATCTTGGTCATCTCATCCAAGGCACTAAAGGCCTCATCCAAGAGAAAGAGCTTGTGCCCGAAAAGGTAAGTTCGAAGCAAGGCTACACGCTGACGCATCCCACCACTGAGTTCATGAGGATACTTGTCCCGTACAGCTGTCAACTGGAAGGTCGCAAGAATTTCATCCGCACGGGCAATGGCTTCCACCTTATCCACTTTTTGAATCAAGAGGGGCAGGATGATATTACCAAGCACCGTCTTGTGCTCCAAGAGTAGATCCTTTTGCAACATATAACTCACGCGCCCCTGGGGATTTTCTTCACCATCAAGGACAATTCTCCCTGACTGAACTTCTAAAATCCCAGCGATTAGATTAAAGAGGGTGGTCTTTCCAACACCACTTGGACCTAAGATAGAAACCACTTCACCTGAAGTCACCTGCAGGTTAATGTCCTCTAAAATCCTCTCCTGACCATAAGCATAACTGACGTGTTCTAGTCTAATCTCTGTCATTATTTCACAAATTCGTTGGTGAAGCCTTTGTCTGTCAAGTCTTCTTTAAGGATACCATTTTCTTTATCCCATTTGTAGAAGGCATTCCAGCGAGCTGCATCAAATTGACCCCATTTTTCCTTGTTGCTTGCGTATTCTTTTGACAAGTATTTTTGAGATTCGATGACAAAGTCACGTTTTTCCTGAAGTTCAGGTGCATTCTTGATGAGGATATCTGCCGCTTCCTCTGGATGCTCCATAGCGTATTGGTAGCCTTTTTTGATAGCTTGGATAACTTTGCGAGCTTCTTCTTTGTTGTCTTTCAAATAGTCATTGTTTGCGATGATAACTGGTGAGTAGTAGTCAAACTCCTTGACATAGTCTTTCAAGTACATGAAATTAGCATCTACACCTTGAGATTTTGCAAGGATACCATCCCAACCGTAGTAGATCCATGCAGTATCAAATACTCCATTAGCAATCGGTGTGATCGAGTTTGAATCGTTATTTGGTACTTTTTCAACTTTTTCAAAATCTCCACCTTGAGATTCTACCAAGGTTTTCAACATAGCAAGTTCAGTTGGGTCATTCCAAGTTCCGTATTTCTTACCAACCAAGTCCTTTGGACTAGCTACATTATCAGATTTACGAGAGATGATTCCTGATGTATTGTGTTCAACAATAGCTGCAACGGCAGTAATTCCTGCACCTTTTTCCAATTTTTTAGCCATGTAGTCTTGGAAATAGACTGCAAATGGTGCCTTACCATTGATAACCAAGTCAGAAGAACTTTCTTCTGGTGGCAATTTCAAGTCAACATCCACTCCAGCTTCTTTGAAATAACCTTTTTCCTTGGCAACATAAAGCCCTGTGTGGTTGGTATTTGGTGTCCAGTCTAGGATAAAGTCAATTTTCTTGAGTTCTGCCTCTTTGTTGTCTTTAGAAGCAGTTCCTTGGCCACAGGCCACAAGCACAACAGCTAGAAGAGCTGTTAAAACAGTTAAAAACACTTTCCATGTTTTCTTCATTTTCTTTCCTCTTTTCTTTTTCAGAAACATTCTTATTCTACGAACGTTTCCATTTAATAACATATTTCTCGCTGATATCGACCAATTTCATACCAAGAAGACTGATAATCGATACCAGAATAATAATAGCAAACATGGTATCATACTGAAACAGTTTCTTGGACTGAATCATGTAGACACCTAGTCCTTCAAAGCCTCCCAACCACTCAGATACCACTGTTGTGATAAAGGCGTAGGAGACACTGACCCTCAGACCTGCATAAAAGTAAGGCAGGCTGACTGGAATTTTAAAATGCCACAGGATTTGCCAAGGCTTGGCCCGCATCAGACTAAACAAGGTCAGCATATCCTTGTCACAATGCCTAAAACCGTCCAAAATGCTGACGATGATAGGAAAGGTTGTCGTCAAGATAATCAAGACAATCTTGGGCAAAATCCCATAACCTAGCCACAAGACCAAGATAGGAGCTATGGCAATAGTCGGAATAGTCTGAACGACCACCATCATAGGGTAAATCAGGTCATTGAGCCAAGTCAAACTATCCATAAGTACAGCCATGAGACAGGCAATCAAGACTCCCAAAATCAGTCCCAATAAAGCCACTCTCAAGGTCGCCCAGCTATGGTGCCAGAGAAATTCTCTATCACGAACAAAGGCCTGGAGAATTTCAAGAGGTGTCGGCAGGATAAACTTGGGGAGAAGTTTAAGAAAACCTGCTAACTGCCAGATTGACAAGACTCCTAGAAAGCCCAATAGACTAATGTGTCGTCTCAGTATACTTTTCAAGTTTCTCATCAATACTTAAAATCTCTCCTACATTTATTTTGACATTGGCAAAGACATTATCTGCCTCCTGCCCTGCCACCTCTAGCGCTTCTTTGAGAATGCGCATAAGCTCATCAAACTCCCCTTCCAAGACCGTTTCAAATGGTGTCACCACCATAGTTACCTCTTGAGCTTGCAGATAAGCAATGACTTGATCGATAACAGCAATCCGATCAATCCCCTGTGATAGGGGTAAAATTTGCAAGGCGATGCTTGCTTTCATAAGAACCTCCTCTTCTCGTTTTCCTTTGACAAAAAGAAAAACCTTTACCATATATGGAAAAGGTGCAGAATAGACTAAGTATCGTTCCCTACGCTGGCATTACCCAGATCAGGTGCGGTCGAAGCTTAACGCTTCCTCTCAGACTGTACACAGACTCCCATATATTATATGGACATATGATAGCGCAAAATAAAAAAAATGTCAAGGAAACTGCTTACAGAAAAGAGCAGGAAAATTTCCTACTCCCATTTTCTATACTCGTTCTCCATCACTGTTTACTCTGTAGCCATCCACCGTCGTATTAACAGCTAAGGCACCTGAAGAGTAAGAATAATACCACTTACCAGAAACTTGATACCATCCTGTTTTCATTGCCCCTGAACTATCTAGATAATACCACGAGCCATTCTCCTTTAACCATCCTGTCTGCATTTCACCAGATGATTTCAAATAATACCAGCTAGAACCGTCTTTCAACCAGCCCGTTGATTTAGAACCATTTGATTTGAAATGATACCAACTACCATTTATTTTTTTCCAACCAACAGTCAGAACATCATTGGAACTACCTTCTGTTTGATTCTGCGATGACACAACCTCCTCTAACTGAATATAGCGACGACTTCCACTATAAGATATATAACTCAACCACTTATACCCATCTTTTTCAAGTACCTGATCATAATGAACACTCTCACCTGGAGAATAATATGCAATTGAAGTTGCACTAACTAAAGGTTGATTTTTTATAGCTGCCTTATTCTTAAAATAATGAGTTCCTCCTGTCGAAGAAGGTTGACTATTGAATACTTTGCCACTACTTAATACATTACCCCTATCCAAATCTTTAAAATGAATAAATCCTGTCATCGTATTTGCTTTTATAATTCGTTTATTATAGGATCCTGTATAACCATAGTTGTATTCCTCAATTTCTATATTATCCCCCATTACATTTGATACCCAGGCAACATGACCATAAGTTCCTGCAGTAGACCAAGCAATAGAGCCAATAGCTGGTCTATTATCTACACGATAGCCTTCACGACGAGCACGATAGCCCCATTCATTCGCATTCCCATAAGCAGCCGGAATCTCAAAACCATTGACACTACTCAAGCGAAAGGCTGCAAATGAAGTACACTGACGAGAGTACATGCGCCACTTATCAATTTCCTGACTCCCATTTTTATAGTAAGCAGGATAATCATCCCCACGCGCAATTGATCCATTCCCTCCAGAATAGGCATAGACACTATCACCCGCTGCTAGCATCAATCCTACTACTAAAAAAGGAACAACCTTTTTAACTGATTTTCTAAAAGAAAACCCTGTCTCTGTTACTTTGAATGGTAAAACTTTCATTCTTCCTCCTTAAAAAATAATATAAATCGAAGATTACCTTCACTTAAACTATTCGGAGAAAAAAGAAAAAGTGAGAAAATTTCTCACTTTAGTCAAGATAATGAATCAAATTCTTTTCAGTAAGGATATCTGAATAAGTAAAGGATTCAACGTAAACATTAGCTTGTTTATCTCCTTCAACATTTCCAAATTCAACGATAAATAGGGATGGATAAACCTCAATTAGCTTACCCAATCTATTTTTTTGGCGCTTACGTCCATTTTCCAAAGTCATTTCAATTACATGACCCTCATGTGCCTTGATTTCTTCTTTGATTTTTTTCATCTTAGCTACATCTGTAAATGCATCTGTCATCTTATTTCCTCCCTTTTTGAAATACTTGAAAATTTATTGTATTCTTTTTGAAAAATTAATTCCACTGTTCCACGAGCTCCACTACGGTTTTTCTCGATAATAACTTCTACCTTATTATTTGGTATGCCTTCCTCTTCTTCACCAC
This sequence comes from Streptococcus sp. 27098_8_76, assembly GCF_041432315.1. Lineage (GTDB taxonomy): Bacteria > Bacillota > Bacilli > Lactobacillales > Streptococcaceae > Streptococcus. The sequence goes on from NZ_JAPVZI010000008.1 coordinate 65,478, forward strand.
CACGCTCATAGTAGTCGTCGCGATAAAGAAAAGCTACGATATCAGCATCCTGCTCAATAGACCCAGATTCACGAATATCAGACAAGACCGGTCTCTTATCCTGACGTTGTTCTACACCACGAGACAACTGACTCAGAGCAATTACTGGAACCTTCAGTTCCTTGGCTAGGATTTTCAACTGACGTGAAATTTCTGAAACCTCTTGTTGACGATTTTCCCGACCAGTTCCCGTGATAAGCTGCAAATAGTCTATTAAAATCAAACCAAGATTTCCAGTTTCTTGAGCCAGTTTACGAGAACGAGAACGAATCTCTGTAATCCGAATCCCTGGCGTATCATCGATATAGATACTTGCATTAGCTAGATTCCCTTGAGCAATGGTATATTTTTGCCACTCCTCATCGGTCAATTGACCCGTACGGATAGAATGCGATTCCACCAAACCTTCTGCTGCCAACATACGATCCACTAGACTTTCCGCACCCATTTCAAGCGAAAAGATAGCAACCGTTTTGTCCAACTTAGTCCCAATGTTCTGAGCAATATTCAAGGCAAAGGCTGTCTTACCAACCGCCGGACGGGCTGCTAGGATAATCAACTCCTCCTCATGCAAACCAGTCGTCATATGATCCAGATCACGGTAGCCCGTCGCAATACCTGTAATATCGGTCGTTTGTTGCGATCGAGCTTCCAGATTCCCAAAGTTGACATTCAACACATCTCGAATATTCTTAAATCCACTTCGATTTGCATTTTCACTGACATCAATCAAGCCTTTTTCTGCCTGAGCAATAATTTCATCAGCTGGTTGCGAAGCCTCGTAAGCTTGATTGACAGACTCTGTCAACTTAGCGATTAAACGACGTAGCATTGCTTTTTCTGCAACAATCTTAGCATAATACTCCGCATTAGCAGAAGTTGGCACAGAATTGACAATCTCAACCAAGTAAGACAGGCCACCAATATTCTGCAAATCACCTTGATTATCAAGAATAGTACGAACCGTTGTTGCATCTATGGCATCGCCACGATCGGATAAATCAACCATGGCTTGGAAAATCAAACGATGGGCATACTTAAAAAAGTCCCGAGACTCAATATATTCTCGCACAAAGACAAGCTTACTCTCGTCAATAAAGATAGCCCCTAAAACGGATTGCTCAGCTAAGATATCTTGAGGTTGTACTCGTAACTCTTCTACTTCTGCCATCAGACTTCCTTTCATTTTACAATCTTGTCAAGAAAGTGTAAATTTACCCTTCTTTCACACGAAGATTGATCACACTTGTGATATCTTGATAGATTTTCACTGGTACATCAATCAAACCAACTGCTCGAATCGGAGCTTGTACTTGGATATGACGTTTATCAATCTTAATTCCAAATTGCTTTTGCAATTCTTCTGCAATTTTCTTATTGGTAATGGAACCAAAGGTACGACCATCTGGACCAACTTTTTCAACAAATTCTACAATAGTTTCCTCTGCTTCTAGTTGGGCTTTAATTGCTTTTGCTTCTGCAATCATCTCAGCATGAGCTTTTTCTTCGGATTTTTGTTTACCACGAAGCTCACCTACCGCTTGAGCAGTCGCTTCTTTGGCTAGATTCTTTTTGATAAGAAAGTTTTGTGCATACCCTGTTGGTACTTCCTTAATTTCGCCTTTTTTACCTTTTCCTTTAACATCTGCTAAAAAGATTACTTTCATTCTTCTTTCTCCTTTTCCTTTATTTCATTTAATACAATTTCTGTCAGTTTTTCACCTGCTTCTGACAAGGTTAAATCTTTAATTTGAGCTGCTGCCAAATTAAAGTGACCTCCACCTCCCAGCTCTTCCATAATCCGTTGTACATTCAGTTTACTACGACTTCGAGCTGAGATAGAGATAAATCCTTGTATATTCTTCGCAAGAACAAAACTCGCTTCAATACCTGACATAGCTAACATGGCATCTGCTGCCTTACTAATAACAACTGTATCATAGCATTTCGAGTCCTTAGCCTCTGCTATCAATACATCTGAACCTAATTTACGCCCCTGTAAAATCAGTTCATTGACCTCACGATATTCTTCAAAATCTGTTGCAGCGATTTCTTGGATAGCAATACTATCACTTCCTCTCGTTCTGAGATAGCTAGCAACATCAAATGTCCGACTAGTCACTCGTGAGGTGAAATTTTTAGTATCCAACATCATACCAGCCATCAAAACACTGGCCTGCATACGACTCAAACGATTTTTCTTAGAATTCTGGAACTGAATCAATTCCGTTACCAACTCACTGGCACTACTTGCACCACTTTCGATATAAGTAATAACCGCATTATCTGGAAAATCCTGATCCCTTCGATGGTGGTCAATGACGATGGTTTGGGTAAATAAATCATAAAAATCTTTTGATAAAGTTAAAGCTGTCTTTGAATGGTCTACAAGAATCAACAAAGAACGATTGGTTACCATCCCCATTGCATCCTTAACAGACAACAACTTCGTAACTCCTTCTTTTTCTAAGAATGAAACAGCTCGTTCAATATCCGGCGACATTTGTTCTTCATCGTAAAGAGCGTAGCTATTTTGAGTCACATTGCTGGCAAATAACTGCATACCTACAGCAGAACCCAAAGCATCCATATCAAGGTTTTTGTGACCAACTACAAAAACCTGATCTACACTTTTAATTTTATCTGAAATAGCTGTCATCATAGCGCGCGTACGTGTCCTTGTACGCTTGATTGACGCCGCAGATCCACCACCAAAATAAACGGGATTTTTCGTTTCGTCATTCTCCTTGACAACCACCTGGTCGCCACCACGTACTTCAGCCAAGTTCAAGTTGAGCAAAGCAACTTTCCCTATCTCATCATGATTTCCATCACCATAAGAAAATCCCATACTTAAGGTCAAGGGCAACTGTCTCTGTTTCGACTCTTCTCTGAAAGAATCAATAACAGAAAATTTATCGTTCATCAATCCCTCAAGCACCGTGTAGTCCGTAAATAGATAAAAGCGATCCATACTTACTCGACGGGAGAACATGGCATGTTTACCAGCAAATTCTGAAACAAAATTGGCTACAAAACTATTGATATGACTGATATCAGACTCCGATGTTTCATCTTCTAAATCATCATAGTTGTCAACGGAAACGATCCCAATCACAGGTCGACTCGTTACTAACTCAACAGTCGCTTCGTATTCTCCAGACACATCAAAGAAGTAAAGAACTCCAGACACCTTGTCCATATGAACCGAATAGCGGGTCTCACCCAAGGTAGCATAAGAACCTGGATTTCCTACCGATGCCTTGATAATTGTTTGAATTAATGCCACATCAATCTCGCCCACTTCATTAGTTAAAATCAATTCAGCGTAAGGATTGAACCATTCAACTTCACCTGACGATAAGTCTAATTTAATAACTCCGACAGGCATCTGTTCTAACAAGGTTGTCAAACTTTCTTCAGCTTGGTGGTTTACATACTGGATTTGTTCTACTTCACTCCTTGAGTAATAGTCTCTCTGATGGATGAATAGTAAAATATATGAACCCAAAATAAGTAGCAAAAGAAATAGCGTTACCAGTGTATTCGTTACAAAAACAAGTTGCACAGATAGCACTCCGAACGCCACTATTCCTAATATTAAGGGGAAAATAGGACTTACATAAAATTTTTTCATTCCAAACCTCTTGGCACCCATTATACCATAATAACCACCAAAAAGCGACTTTTTAAAAGTGTAATCAGTAATTCTATCAATTATAAGAAAAAGGAGGTTTACAATTTAGTAAACCTTCCTTTACACATATTGAAATTAAGATTCTTTAACTTCTAACAAGCCAATCTCGCCATCCTCACGACGATAAATCACATTGGTTGTCTGATCTTCAACATCCACATAGATAAAGAAATCATGTCCCAACAAATCCATCTGTAGAATAGCTTCTTCCAAATCCATTGGTTTTAAATCAATTTGTTTTGAACGAACAACTCTAGATTGGACAACATTTGGATCTTCCACCAAAGCATCTGTAAATAATTGACTAGTTGCCACCTTATTTTTATTTTTACGCTCGATTTTTGTTTTATTTTTACGAATCTGACGTTCAATTTTATCGGTTACAAGGTCAATTGAACCATACATATCTTGAGACACATCTTCTGCACGAAGAGTAATTGATCCAAGTGGAATCGTTACTTCCACTTTAGCAGTTTTTTCACGATACACCTTCAAGTTAACTCGAGCATCCAACTCTTGTTCAGCTTGAAAATACTTTTCGATCTTTTCGAGTTTAGAAACTACATAATCACGAATTGCTTCTGTTACTTCTAGGTTTTCACCACGGATACTATATTTAATCATATGAGTACCTTCTTTCTAAACATTTTTGTTTTTCTGATTTCATTATAACGCTTTCATTTTATTTTTGCAAATTTTTTCCTCATCTTACAAGGGAAAATGTTTTTACATCCTCAGCACCAACCTCTTCCAGTAGTTTCTTCACACGATTTATAGTTGTTCCAGTAGTGTAAATATCATCTATAAGTAGGATTTTTTTAGGAATAGTGACTCCACTTTTAATAAAGAAAGGAAATTCTGTCTCCAAACGCTCTGAGCGACTTTTGGAAGAACTGGCCCGCTCTTCTCTCTTTTCTAATAAATCCAGATACGCAAAGCCTGCTGCATCTACCAAGCCTTCAACCTGATTAAATCCTCTGTTAGCATATCTCTCCTTACTTAATGGAATAACTACAAATTGATACTCTTTGTACTTTTTTAACTCCTCACTTAAAAATGAAGCGAACACTTTTCTTAAAAGGAAGTCTCCATCAAACTTATACCAACTGAAAAAATCCTTCATAGCTTGATTGTAAGTAAAAATCGCTCTATGACTGACTTCAACTCCTTCTTTACACCAAAATTGACAATCTTGACACTTTGTTGACAATCCTGTTTTCATACAGTTTGGACAGTACTCTTCTCCAATTCTCTCAAAAGTAGAATCACAATCTAAACAAAGACAGGAGACATCATTCCTCAGAAGTAAGAGACTACTGAAAGTTAAAACAGCCTTCATAGTCTCCCCACACAATAAGCACTTCACAGCCCCGCCTCCTTATTCATTTGTTGAATTTCCTTAATTGCCTTTTTGATTGAAGTATTTAACCCGTCATGGAAGAAAAGCAAATCTCCTGTCGGTCTATCCATGCTTCGTCCAACTCGTCCACCAATCTGAATCAAACTAGACTTGGTAAACAAACGATGATTGGCCTCTACTACGAAAACATCCACGCAAGGAAAGGTAACTCCACGCTCCAATATCGTCGTACTGATAAGTATTGTCAGTTCTCCATCTCGAAATGCTTGTACCTGCTCTAATCTATCCTCTGTTACAGAAGATACAAAGCCAATTTTCTCATTTGGAAATTGCTCCTGTAAAATTTCTTTTAACTGTTCCCCTCTCTTAATTTCTGATGCAAAAATGAGTAACGGATAAGCTGTCTTTCTCTGTTTCTCGATATAAAACTTTAATTTTGGTGACAAACGATTCTTATCTAAGTAGCGATTAAAATCAGATAACCAAACTGGTTTTGGAATAATCAATGGATTCCCATGAAATCGTCTAGGCAAACTCAACCTTTTTAATTCTCCTAAACGGACTTTCCTATCTAACTCATCTGTCGAAGTCGCTGTTAAAAAGATTCTCAGCCCATTCTCCTTTACACTATTCTTGACAGCATGGTAAAGCGTGGGGTTGTCAACATAAGGAAAGGCATCTACTTCATCCACTATCAGTAAATCAAAAGCTTGATAAAATTTTAATAACTGATGGGTTGTCGCAACAACTAGTGGTGTTCTAAAATAAGGTCCCGATTCTCCGTGTAGTAAAGATATCTCGCAAGCAAAATCATCTTGCAGGCGCTTATACAGCTCCAAACAAACATCTATGCGAGGACTGGCCAAACACACTGCACCACCTCTATTAATCACCTTAGCCACAACTTGATAAATCATTTCTGTCTTTCCAGCACCTGTCACCGCATGTACCAAGGTTGGCTCTTGCTTGTCTACTGCTTGAATCAATCCCTCTGACACCTTTTCTTGAAAAGGAGTTAATTGACCACGCCATTTAAGAACATCTTGCTTCGGAAAATCCTCCTGTGGGAAATAGTATAAATCTTGATCACTCCTGACTCGCTTCATAATTAAGCACTCCCGACAATAGTAAGCACCAATGGGCAAATACCATTCTTCTAGAATAGTACTATTACAACGTTGACAGAAAAGTTTCCCCTTCTCCTTTCTCATTGCGGGAAGCTTCTCCGCCAACTGACGCTCCTCTTCTGTTAATTCATTCTCAGTAAACAAACGACCGAGATAGTTTGGATTTACTTTCATACTTCTTTATTCGTAAAAACCTAGCACTTTAGATGATTTTTTAGTACAATTAAATCATGGAATTTAAAACAATTAAAGAGGACGGACAAGTCCAAGAAGAAATCAAAAAATCCCGCTTTATCTGTCATGCCAAGCGTGTCTATAGCGAAGAAGAGGCTCGTGACTTCATTACCACCATCAAAAAAGAACACTACAAAGCGACGCATAACTGCTCTGCATTTATTATTGGGGAACGTAGTGAAATTAAACGTACAAGTGATGATGGTGAGCCCAGTGGTACTGCTGGCGTTCCCATGCTAGGGGTACTAGAAAATCACAACCTCACCAATGTCTGTGTGGTAGTGACACGCTACTTTGGTGGCATTAAACTAGGCGCTGGAGGACTAATTCGTGCTTACGCCGGCAGTGTTGCCTTAACTGTCAAAGAAATTGGCATCATTGAAATAAAGGAACAGGTGGGCATTGCTATTCAAATGTCTTACGCTCAGTATCAAGAGTACAGTAACTTCCTTAAAGAACATAATCTCATGGAACTGGATACAAACTTTACAGATCAAGTCGATACAATGATTTATGTTGATAAAGAAGAAAAAGAAACTATTAAAGCTTCACTTGTGGAATTTTTTAATGGAAAAGTCACTTTAACTGATCAAGGTTTACGTGAAGTTGAGGTTCCTGTAAACCTAGTGTAAATAATAGATAATACAGTGTTTCACTGATATTTTCATCGCTACTTTAATTAGCAACATAAAAAGATGCTTGCCAAGACCTACTAGAAAATGAAGCAATTCAAAAAGAAAACGGATAGCGTTCTCCTTTACACCTATTTACTAGAATTAGCCTATCACAATCGCTTAAAAATTAATGGCTTAGACCTGTGATATAAAAAAATCCTATCACTTCGATAGGATTTCTATATTTTACAAATGGTATAGATAGCGTTATACTAGAGATATCTTATACAAAGAGGTATTCATATGTCTATTTATAACAACATTACTGAACTAATCGGTCAAACTCCGATTGTTAAACTCAACAACATTGTGCCAGAAGGGGCTGCAGATGTCTATGTAAAACTTGAAGCATTTAACCCTGGTTCTTCTGTAAAAGACCGTATTGCTCTTAGCATGATTGAAAAAGCTGAACAAGACGGTATTCTGAAACCTGGTTCTACTATTGTTGAAGCAACAAGTGGAAACACTGGTATTGGACTTTCATGGGTAGGGGCTGCTAAAGGGTATAAAGTTGTTATCGTTATGCCTGAAACTATGAGTGTGGAACGACGTAAGATTATCCAAGCCTATGGTGCTGAACTCGTCCTTACTCCTGGTAGCGAAGGAATGAAAGGTGCTATTGCTAAGGCTCAAGAAATCGCTGCTGAACGTGATGGTTTCCTTCCTCTTCAATTTGACAACCCAGCAAATCCAGAAGTACACGAAAGAACAACAGGAGCTGAAATACTAGCTGCTTTCGGTAAAGATGGACTAGATGCCTTTGTTGCTGGAGTGGGTACCGGTGGAACAATTTCTGGTGTTTCTCATGCACTCAAAACAGCAAATTCAAACATTCAAGTTTATGCAGTGGAAGCTGATGAATCTGCTATTCTATCTGGTGAAAAACCTGGTCCTCACAAAATTCAAGGTATATCAGCTGGATTTATTCCTGATACACTTGATACAAAGGCTTATGATGGTATCGTTCGTGTAACGTCAGACGATGCTCTAGCACTAGGCCGTGAAATTGGTGGAAAAGAAGGTTTCCTTGTAGGGATTTCTTCAGCTGCAGCTATCTACGGAGCCATCGAGATTGCCAAAAAATTAGGTACAGGTGAGAAAGTCCTTGCTCTAGCACCAGATAACGGCGAACGTTATTTGTCTACAGCACTCTATGAATTTGAAGTGTAATCTCCTAAATACACTTAGCCCTTATTATAGGGCTTTTTATTTATAGCTTAAAAATAGGAACATCTCCCTATAAAGATCGACTGCATAGAAAAAGGAAGCAATTTGGCTTCCTTTTTATTATTAGTTATTCAAGGCTGCTGCCATTGTAGCTGCAACTTCAGCTTCGAAGTCGTTTGCAGCTTTTTCGATACCTTCACCAACTTCAAAGCGAGCGAACTCAACTACTGAGGCGTTAACTGATTCAAGGTATGCTTCAACTGTCTTGCTGTCATCCATGATGTATACTTGTGCAAGAAGTGTGTAAGCTTGGTCAACTTTAGTGTTATCAAGCATGAAGCGATCCATTTTACCTGGGATGATTTTGTCCCAGATTTTTTCTGGTTTTCCTTCTGCAGCTAACTCAGCTTTGATATCAGCTTCAGCTTGAGCGATTACTTCATCAGTCAATTGTGCTTTTGATCCATACTTCAAGTGTGGAAGAGCTGGTTTGTTAACCATTGCACGGCTTTCGTTGTCTTGGTCGATTACGTGGTTCAATTGTGCCAACTCATCTTTAACGAATTGTTCATCCAATTCTTTGTAAGAAAGAACTGTTGGTTTCATAGCAGCGATGTGCATTGAAATTTGTTTAGCAAGTGCTTCGTCTCCACCTTCGATTACAGAGATAACACCGATACGTCCACCGTTGTGTTGGTATGCTCCGAAGTGTTGTGCATCTGTTTTTTCAATCAAAGCAAAGCGACGGAATGAGATTTTTTCTCCGATAGTCGCTGTTGCAGACACATAAGCTGCTTCAAGAGTTTCACCTGAAGGCATTGTCAAAGCAAGAGCTTCTTCATTGTTAGCAGGTTTTCCTTCAGCAATAACTTTAGCTGTAGTATTTACCAATTCAACGAATTGAGCGTTTTTCGCAACGAAGTCAGTTTCAGCATTTACTTCAATAACTGCTGCAACATTACCGTTAACGTAAACACCAGTCAAACCTTCTGCAGCAACACGGTCAGCCTTCTTAGCTGCCTTAGCCATACCTTTTTCACGAAGCAATTCAATCGCTTTTTCGATGTCACCGTCTGTTTCTACAAGCGCTTTTTTAGCGTCCATAACTCCGGCACCAGATTTTTCACGTAACTCTTTTACAAGTTTAGCTGTAATTTCTGCCATTTTGATTCTCCTATATTTTTTAAAAATAGGAGAGCCGGGCTAAGCCCCGCCCTCCTAGGTAATTACTATTTATATGAATTAAGCGTTGTCGCCTTCTACAACTTCAACGATTTCTTCGATTGAATCTGCTTGAGCTTCTGAAGCTGCAAATTCTGCTTCAACTGCTGCTGCATCTTCACCTTGACGTCCTTCAATGATAGCGTCAGCCAATTTAGCTGTGATCAATTTAACAGCGCGGATAGCATCATCGTTAGCTGGGATGATTACATCGATATCATCTGGATCAGTGTTTGTGTCAACCATCGCTACAACTGGGATTCCCAATTTCTTAGCTTCTTTAACAGCGATTTGCTCTTTATGTGGGTCAACTACATACATTACATCTGGGATACGAGGCATATCTTCGATACCACCCAAGAATTTTTCAAGACGTGCACGTTGTTTATTAAGAAGTGCAACTTCTTTCTTAGGAAGAACTTCGAAAGTTCCATCTTCTTCCATACGTTTGATTTCTTTCAAACGAGCGATACGTTTTTGGATTGTTCCCCAGTTTGTAAGAGTTCCACCCAACCAACGGTGGTTAATAAAGTATTGACCTGAACGTACTGCTTCTTCAGCAACTGCATCAGCCGCTTGCTTCTTAGTACCAACGAACAATACAACTGCATCGTTAGCTGCTGCATCACGCATGAAGTCGTATGCTTGGTCAGCGTATTTTACTGTTTGTTGTAAGTCGATAACGTGGATTCCGTTACGCTCAGTAAAGATGTACTTAGCCATCTTAGGGTTCCAGCGACGAGTTTGGTGACCAAAGTGTACACCAGCCTCAAGAAGTTGTTTCATTGAAATTACTGCCATGAGTATTTCTCCTTTTTGTTTTTTTCCTCTTCTTGACTTCAACTCGCAAAACGACCCAAGGGCAACTGCTTCACAATTCATCAAGAATGAGTATTATCGTTCACACGACAATTTTCATTTTACCATACTTTTCCAATATTTTCAAGCTATTTTGATATAATTTTTAATAGGGATTGTCACGGTATAACCTGAAAAGAGGGCTCTATTCGAGTCCCTCTGTAATTAGTCTGCATAAATATATGTTACAAAACCTGAAGACGTAGTTGTCGGATTGAACCACCCACGATGATTTCCAAGCGTGCGATTACCAGCATAATTTGATTCTGAAACTTGGATACGTGTTGTTGATTCTACAGCAGTGACTACCGCTACGTGTCCATAGCCACCATCATTCCAACATGCAATCGCACCAACTTGAGGTGTTGAACCTGTACGGAATCCTGCAGCAGCTGCACTTGTAGCCCACTGCGCTCCATTACCCCAATAGTCTCCAGCCCAAGGTGCTAATGTTTTAACTCCCCATGTACATTCTCCAATTGGATAGCTTGAAGCATTTGTACTGTATGTTGGGCGTTGTTTGACTGCCACAGGAGTATATGTTGCTGATTCCGAAGAAGCTACAGCTTGAACCTGTGCTGCAAAAGTCGTATTTCCAGAAGCAACAACTGTTTGTTGTTGACTTACTTGTTTTGCCTTGTAAGCTGCTTCTGCCTCTGCTGCTGCTTTTGCTGCTACTTCTGCTTCTGCTTTTTTCTCTAGCAAACTTGCTTTTTCATCTTCTGCTGTAGCTTTTTCAGCAGCAAGATTTAATTCTGCAGCCTTCAACTCAGCTTGTTTCGTTGTTAAAGCTTGCGCATCATCAGACAATTTCTGTTGATTTGCAATTACTGTATTAATTGCGTCATTGTTTGCCACTTGCTTCTCAGAAATTGCTTTTTTATCTGCTTTTTGTTGTTCCAACATTTTGTTGTTAGCAGATACGATTTCATTCATTGCTGCTACACGTGAAATAGCTTCTGTAATTGATTTTGAGTTTACAATCGTATTGATGTAGCTAGTTGCAGCTCCATTTGTTTGAGCACTACGAGCTTGTTTTTCCAAAGAATCATTGCGAGATACAATGTTTTTAGAAAGTTCTGTAATCTCACTCTCAAGTTTTTTGGATTCTGCTTGTAATCTATCATTTTCAGCTTGCAAGTTAGATTGCTCAGCTTGAATAGCTGATACTTGCTCCTGAATTTGGTCAACTTGTTTTTGGGCTTCTTGTTGTTGTGCTGTTAAGTTACTAATTTTATTATCTTGAGCAGCAATTTTGTCATCAGTCGTTTCTGCATGCGCAGTTGTTAAAACAGCTACTTGAGAAACCATTACTGTACTTAATAAAAGTGACGCTAAGATTTTTTTCTTCATATTACGTAGATACTCCTTCTTTTAAAGACAATACTAGTATACCAAAAAAAGGCCTAATGAATATTACGCCTTTGTTACATTTTTGTTTCTTTCTTATAGATAATATCTTTCAAAAATAAACTGAAAAATAAGCATCCACACAAGATTTAAAATCATGGATGGTACTAGGCTATAAACGATAAAAATCGGCAGACTATCTACAGTTAAACCTACCGCTAATGCAAAGAGATAAGCTCCCATATCAAATAGAAAAGTCATGACAATAATTGCCAAGATTCTTGTCCAACGATTCAATAAAATAACACTATTCAATTTATGAAGAAAGGCTCCCAATAAGATAAATAAGAGAGTTGCAATCCCTATTAGATGGAAAAAGTAAACATCGTAAACCAAGCCAATCACAAAACAATAGACTAGGTAGAGGTACTCTGATACTTCTATCGTCTCAAATAATAGAAATAGAAAAAGAAAATGACTAGCCAAATGTACATGGGGGAAAAATGAGCCCAGAAGCTGGCTAATATGGGCGTCAATTAGAACAAAGAAAGGAAGTAATAAAAACACTCCAACCCGCTTCAACTGTCTCATCATGAATTCCCCACTAATTCTATCACATCCACATTATGAGTATCTGCACTCAATTTAACAGTTACTTCTCGTGTCAAATAGTCTGTACTATGCGTTGTGGCAACCACTTCACCAACAGGAATATCCGCAACGTTAAAGTTTCCTAATCCACCCGTTGTCACCTTATCACCTGTACTAATATCGCTATTGCTATTTAATTGACTAATTTTAAGAACTTCATTTTCCTTGTCGTAGCCAACAATAATTCCATAAATTGTGGTAGTGCCGTGTTGAATTTTAACAGAAATCTTATCAGCATTTTCCGTATTTGTCAGAAGGTTGACTATAGTAGAGTTCTCCTCTACTTTTGAAACACTCCCAATCAAGCCACCATTTGCAATAGCTAACATGTTCTCAGAAGCCCCTTTTGATTTACCTACATCTAAGGTCAATTCCTGCTTCCAAGATACCGGAGAACGCATAATAACATCTGCTGCCAAAGCCTTTGTAGCTTGCAACTTGGACTTCATACCAAGCAATTGCCGCAGTTGTTCATTTTCCGTCTTTAAACTTTCCGCCTCATTTGATTTAACTTCTAATTGGTAAATCTGTTTCTTCAAACTTTCATTTTCATTATATGTTCGTGTCAAATGTGCCAAATCTGATTTAACAGAATCAAACCACTGAAAAGGTTTTTGCACAACTCTATCAACCAATGAGATCCCATCTCCTAATTTTGTCACAATTGTACTTGAATAAGTCGTCGCTAAGAGAGCTGAGACAAGCAGAACAGTGACAAAAACAATAATGACATATTTTGATTTTTTAAAACGGTTCATATCCCTACCTTTATATCAAAAACTGTTACAGTAACTTTTTATCGATTCCTGAAATCTACTAAGATTTTAAGAAAAATAAACAACAACCAAGTACGAGAACAACAAGAATGGTCAGCGTATCCTTTCGAGTCCATTTCAATTGTCTGTATTGACTTCTGCCTTTTCCACCCTGATAACCACGCGCTTCCATGGCGATAGCCAAGGAATCTGCACGTTTTAAACTTGTCGCAAAAAGAGGAATCAAAATGGGAATCATCGCCTTTACTTTTTGAACGATGCTTCCTTCACCAAAATCCACTCCACGTGCTTTCTGCGCATTCATAATCCGCGTCGTATCATCCATCAAGGTCGGAACAAAACGTAGACTCATGGACAGCATCAATCCAATTTCATGAACTGGAACTTTCACACGCTTTAAAGGCGCTAACAAAGCTTCGACAGCTGAGGCCAAACTTAAGGGCATGGTCGTTAAGGTTAACAAAGTTGAAAAGAAAATAATTAATACAAAGCGACAAAAGATAATTCCAGCTTGTTGCAAAGCATAATCCGTAATTCTCACAAACGAAAACTCAAATAAAACATTCCCATTAGAAATGAAAAACAGTTGAAAAATAGTTGTGAAGGCAATCAAGAAAAACATAGATTTCAAGCCCTGAATAAAAAATGAAAGAGATACTCCGGACAAGGCAATAAATATCCCTGTCGCTATAAAAAGAATTAGATTCGTCAAGGGATTATTAGCCCAAAAAACGATTAAAATCAGTAGCATCATAGCCAGTAATTTGCTGCGTGGATCCAATCGGTGAACTATCGAATCCCCTGGGATATAACGCCCCAAAATCATACTATCCATTTAGCGACTCCTTGAACTCCTCTATCTTAATCGGTAATCGTTTAAATGACACGCCTCTATCAGCCAATCGTTTACAAAAGGCCGTAATTTTAGGTACTCCCAACTGCACTTCTTCCATAAAGACAACATCTTGAAAGACATCACTTGGTTTACCCCCCTTAACTAAACGTCCCTTTTCCATCACATAAACTTGATTTGCATATTCAGCAACGTCATCCATCAAATGCGTTACCAAGATAATGGTCATCCCTGACTGGTGGAGTTTTTTGAACAAATTCATCAGCTCTTTTCTTCCCAGGGGATCTAGGCCTGCTGTGGGCTCATCTAAGACTAATATGGCTGGTTCCATGGCAAGTATGCCTGCAATGGCCACACGTCTCATTTGTCCACCTGATAGCTCAAACGGACTGCGATCAAAAAGTGATTCATCAATTCCAACCAGAGCCAGTTTTTCACGCGCAATCTTCACAGCATCTTCTTCAGAAACTCCAAAATTTTGTGGTCCAAAAGCAACATCTTTCAAAACCGTTTCTTCAAAAATCTGATTTTCAGCAAACTGAAATACTAAGCCAACCTGTTTTCTAATTTGACGAATATCTTTATTTTTAGAAGTCGAGGTGATTAAGGTATCAAAAACTCGCACACTCCCTTGACTTGGCACCAATAAACCATTTAATAGTTGTAAAATAGTTGATTTACCACTACCTGTATGCCCAATTAAAGCCGTATAAGAACCATCTTCAATCGTCAAAGAAACATCCGTCAAAGCTGTTGAAGCTAAGGGAGTACCTTCTTGATATGTAAAACTCACATTTTCTAGAGCAATTCCCATAGCTTATCCTCTAGCTCACTTTCTGTCAAATAATTTTCAGGCAAATCATAGCCATTCTGGCTCAAAGAATGTTTTAATTGATTGGCAAAAGGATTGTCTAATCCAATTTGATCTAAATCATTTCGAGAGAAAAGAGCTCTTGGACTACTAGTTGATTCAATTGACCCTTTTTTCATGACCAATACACGATCACTCATGGCAACTTCTTCCAAATCATGTGTAATGGAAATGACGGTCATATCATAGTCTTTTCGAATTCCTTTTACTGTATCAATCAGTTCTCTACGCCCCTCAGGATCCAACATACTCGTTGCTTCATCTAAGATTAAAATAGCTGGTCTTAGGGCTACAACACCTGCAATGGCTACACGTTGCTTTTGGCCACCTGATAGACGCGCTGGCTCTCTCTTTTTAAAGTCCAACATGCCAACCAAATCCAGAGCTTCCTCCACTCTCTTTTTCATTTCTTGACGAGAAAGTCCCTGATTTTCCAAACCAAAAGCAACATCATCTTCAACAGTCGCTCCAACGAATTGATTATCTGGATTTTGAAAAACCATACCGATTTGACGACGTATACTCCAAACATTTCCCTCAGTCAACCGTTGGCCATCAATTGCAATCTCTCCGGATTCTGCTTCAAGTAAGCCATCAATTAATCGAACCGTCGTTGATTTACCACTACCATTGTGCCCTACAATCGAAAGCCATTCTCCACGTTTCACGTGAAACGTAATATCTTTCACATCATAGTATTCCTGACTTTCCTTATAGCGAAAAGAAAGATTTTTTACATCAATTATTGATTTCATTTCGAACCAAATGTCCCTTTAAATACATAAGCACTACCCTTGAAATAATCATAGCCAGAGTAGATAGTGAAAAACAAGGCTACATAAAGTAGAACTTGACCAAGCAAAGTCCAATGTAATAGCAAGAAAATAATGGCAAACATCTGACTGAAAGTTTTAATTTTTCCAGGCATTGCTGCTGCTAAAACTTTTCCACCAGTTTCAACCAATAAAAGCCTTAAACCTGTCACAGCCAACTCTCGACAGATAATCACTGCAACAATCCAAGCCGGAGCCATATCTAACTCAATCAACATAATAAAAGCCGACATAACTAGTAACTTATCCGCCATGGGATCTGCAAATTTACCAAAATTACTGACCACATTCCATTTACGTGCTAAATATCCATCTAAATAGTCGGTAATACTGGCAATAGAAAAGATAATAGCTGCCACTATATGACTTTCTATCGAATTTCCTATCGTTAAAATAAAGATAAAAATAGGTATAAAGAGAATTCGACCTATTGTTAAGAGATTGGGAATTTGTTCTTTTTTCATTCGTTTTTCCTTAATTTTTAGTAAAGGTTACAGTGATTTGTCCAGTCTGCGCTGTTAACTTCGATAAATCAACAGTCTGATTATCTACTGTCAAAGTAACACCTTTTACAACACCTAATGTAATGGTTACAGGACTTTTAGTTGCAACTGTTGCTTCTGCACTTTTCTTCTCTGGCGATAGGGTTACACCGCCCTCAAGTTCGCTTTCTGAAACGCTGACCCAACTTGTAACATCTGAAACTGCCAATTGCAATTTAACTGTTTCTTTACTTGTCTTATAAGCGATTTCTACATGATTTCCTTCACCTGATACACTTATAGTTGATTCTACACTAGAAGAACTGCTAGATGAACTACTACTTGAAGAGTGGGGAACAGAGCTAGTTGAACTTATTGAACTTGTTGATTGAACCACACTGTAATTAGAAAGAGAAGACCCCTCTGGTTGAGTTTGAATATAGTTCCAAACATAATAGGTCACAAAAATTAAAATCGATAAAGCAAAAAGGATAAAATAAAATAAAGGTAAAAAGGATGTTTTTTTCTTCTTTTTCTTACTTGAACGTCTACGACCTGTCAACTCATCTTCATCAACATCTACTTCCTCATAAGTAATCATACTCCCAGAATCATAAGCATCCAAAACAATTTGATCATCTAACTCAACAGCCCATGCATATTTTTTCAAGAAAGAACGCGTGTAAAAAGGACTTGGAAGTTGATCGAAATCGTCTGCTTCCATTGCTTCCAACATATCTAACTGGATTTCTGTCTTTTTCTGCAATTCATCTAAACTCAATCCCTGATTGATTCTAGCTAATCGTAAAACCTCACCAATTGTTTTTTTCCTCATACTTGTCATCCCTTCTTTCTAGTATCTATTATGATAGGTTACTACGATGGGAATATTGTAAAATCAACTATATCCCCTTCATCTATTAAGTGATGTCCTGCTTCAAGGACATCCTCTAAAGTAATTTCCTGTAAAATCTTTGGTAAGTCAAAAATTGTCTCACCATGTTCAAAAGCATCATATTGCGTTGCAATAAATTCAAGAGAGTTCATGCTACTGAAAAATTCGCCAAACATCTCTCTTTTGATAATATCTAAATGTTCCTCTGTAATATCTAAATCCTTTGTAAAATTACGAATAGCCTTCCTGAATTGATGAGACAAAGCAACTGGCTCTTTCGTATCCATTGTCAACATGACAAAATGAAAGCGACTTGTTACTTCAATTTCAAGAGATAGGGAAGCATCTAATTTACCTGATTCATAACATTTTTGAAAACGATCCGAAGTCCAACCAAACATCATTGCAAACAATAATTTTAATAAAATATGATGTCGATAGCAATCCGCCTCAGCAACTTCTCGCTTACCTCTAACTCCAATCGCTAGTTTGGGAGAAGATACTTCCATTCTCATACTGTCTGTTGACTTCACAGCCTGTAAAACAAATTTTTCTCTTGCTAGTTCCTGAACATCTAAATCTTTCAGTTCTTTTCTTCCAAAGTAGTTCTGTACTCGCTCCACATCAAAATTACCAACTAAAAACAGAGACATGTTTACAGATTTATAAAATCTTGTAAAATTTTCTTGCAAATTAGTTAGATGGATTTGGGAAATTGACTCCTCACTGCCAACTATATCAGTTGCTAAAGGTGTGCCAGGATACAAATTCGCTAAAGTTGAAAAGAATAAACACGAATCTGGATCATCTTGATACATTTCTCGTTCTTGCTGGATAATATCCTGCTCTCTTAAAATGGAATCTTCAGTAAAGTGTGCTGATGTTACCAATTCATCAAGTAAGTCTAAATTTTCTAAAAAATGATCCGTTGCTGAAAAAAGATAGTTTGTTTTTGTAAAGCTTGTAAAGGCATTACTATCTGCACCTAGACTCGTAAAAGCCGACAGCAAATCGCTAGAATCTTTTCTCTCAAACAATTTATGTTCAAGAAAATGAGCAATTCCTGCAGGATAGCTTTTTACATCTCCGTCAACTTCTGTGACAAGCGTATCTACCGAACCAAACTGTATAGTTACACTCCCGTAAACCTCTTTAAATTCTTTTTTAGGCAAAAGAGCAACTGTCAATCCATTTGATAAACGAGTTCGATAAACCATTTCTTTTACAGCTGGATAGTATTTTTCTTCAAAAACAACCTTTGTCATTCTATTCCTTCCATAAAGTAAATCGCCTGTAATTTCACATTATTAGCTGCTCTACAAATATCATCTTTGTCAACTTGCTCGAGCTTTTCAATCCAAGTTTTAAAGTCTGCTGAATATTTCCCAAGTAAAGAATTTTGATAAGCACGTTCAATCAATGAAGATTGATTATCTTGAGAAAGTAACAAAGACCGACGAATCATTTCCTTGGTCTGCTCTAGCTCAAGCTCTGTAAAATATCCTTTTTTTAAATCGATCAGTTGATTATTCATCATTTTACGAGCCTGGTTCCGATTTTCTCTATCAATGCCAGCATACATCCTCAAGAATCCACTAAACAAATCAAGCTGACTTGAAATAGTATAAGCCAATCCAGCATTTTCACGGACATTTGTAAATAATTTAGAATGAGCAAATCCACCAAGTAAACCATTCATTACAATCATGGGTAAATGTTGCCCATCACCATATTCAGAAGGGCAATGATAACCTAATTCCAAAATGGATTGTCCCACATTTTTCCGAACCATACCTTCCTGAAGGACATTTGAATAAGGTTGACAATACTGAACCTTCACATCTCCTTTTCGACCTTTAAAGCCAAATGATTCTAATACATTTTGAATTTCAACCTCATTAAAATCACCTAGGAAAAAGAAATCTATTCGATCACTAGCCAAAAATTCTTGGAAACAAGAATAAGAACTTTGTGGAGTTTCAACTAAAATACGATTTCGTAAATCACTATATTCCAATTGAAGACGTTCATCATGAAAAAATAATTTATCCAATTCTTTATGTGCAAAGTAAAAAGAATCATCCATATCAGCTGCTAAACTTGCTAGCAATTGTTTTTTCTCAATTTCAAATAAGGCCGGATCAAACCCATTATCAACTACTACGGGGGAAAAAAGAGTTTCTTTTACTAGTTCCAAAACCTGAGAAGTTAGCACATTTTTCCTACTCAAAAACTCATCACGAACGTAGGTAAATGTCAATTCTACAATGTGACTTTGCCCTCTTCTGAAACAATTGGTTGACATATCTGTACCGTATAGACTGGCCAAATGTCTTCTCAAATCTTGAGAAGTGGGGTATATCTGATTAGCAGTCTCTAGCATACTCGCACTCAACATGCGACCTGCAATCGTATCAAGAGATAATGGAGCGGTAAAACGCACGGTGATTTTGTTCGTTTTAAACTTCTTTGATTGGATAAAATGTGTTGAAATTCCATGCACTAACTCCATGATTTACCTCCTTATATACAGACTTCTATTATATCACGAAAACCTGAAATTTTCTTGTTCTCTGTAACACTTTTGAAATAAAAATCGCTTACATTACTCCTTGTTTCTCTCACTATTTTTAGGAAAATATGGTATAATACCAAAGATTGAGGTGAATTATGGAATACAAATTATTTGAAGAATTTATTACCCTCCAAGCACTACTCAAAGAACTTGGAATTACACATAGCGGAGGAGCTATCAAATCATTTCTCTCTGAACATTCTGTTTACTTTAATGGGGAATTAGAGAATCGTCGTGGTAAAAAACTTCGTATTGGTGATAAAGTTGACATCCCTGACATGAATATTGACATCTTGTTGACACAACCTACTTCTGAAGAACAGGATGAACACCAAGATGATAAAGTTGAAAAAGAACGAATCGCTAAACTCGTCAAAGAGATGAATAAGGGAGTAAAAAAAGACAACTCTAAACCTACTTCATCACCAAAAAGCAAACAAGCTCCACGATTCCCTGGTAGATAATCATGTGGCTACAAAACCTATCTCTCAAGACTTTTCGTAATTACAAAGAGACGAAAATAGACTTTAATCCTAAATTAAATGTCTTTTTAGGACGTAATGCACAAGGTAAAACAAATATGTTAGAGGCTATCTATTTTTTAGCCTTAACACGTAGTCATCGAACTAGAACAGATAAAAATCTCATTCATTTTGATGAGAAACAACTTCATCTTTCAGGTCTTGTTCAGAAAAAAACGGGATCCATTCCTCTCGAAATTGAACTAACACAAAAAGGCCGTGTAACAAAAGTTAATCACTTAAAACAGGCACGACTTTCAGATTATGTCGGACACATGAATGTTGTCTTATTTGCTCCTGAAGATTTACAACTAATTAAAGGAGCACCTTCAGTTCGACGAAAATTCATTGATATGGAGCTTGGACAAATTAAGCCCATCTATCTATCAGACTTAACCAATTATAACCACATCCTAAAACAAAGAAACACTTATCTAAAATCAGCTCAAAAAATAGATGAAACCTTCCTTTCAGTCTTAGATGATCAGCTAATTGATTATGGATGTCGTGTAATGAATCAACGCTTAGATTTCATAAAAAAACTAGAATATTTTGGTCGTAAGAAACATTTTGAACTCTCTAATCAGATTGAAGAGTTGTCAATATCCTATCAATCTTCTGTCAATATAACTGACAAAGAAGACTTATCCGAATCTTTCAAAATTGCTTTAGAAAAAAGTAGAGCCAGAGATTTATTTAAAAAGAATACTGGTGTCGGTCCTCATCGAGATGACATTTCTTTTTATATAAATGGGATGGATGCTAGTTTCGGAAGTCAAGGCCAACATCGTAGTCTCGTCCTTTCTATAAAATTAGCAGAAATCGAGTTAATGGAAAGTATTACTACAGAATCTCCAATATTACTGCTTGACGATGTCATGAGTGAACTTGACAACACTAGACAGTTAAAATTATTAGAAACGATTTCTCATTCAATCCAAACCTTTATCACAACAACAAGCTTAGATCATCTTCAAAATCTGCCAGAAAATCTAAGTATCTTCACTATTCAGGATGGTAAAGTTACTGTAAATGAAAATTGACAACATTGTAAAAGAACTCCTGTTTTTACTGGAGTTCTTTTCATTGTTTTTTTACATAGAATAATTTGGTGCCTCATTAGTAATTTGTACATCATGAGGATGGCTCTCTTTCAAACCAGCACCAGACATTTCAATAAATTGAGCATTATCGTGTAGTTCTTTAAGGTTAGCTGCACCACAGTAACCCATACCAGAACGAATACCACCAATCATTTGGAAGACAATATCAGCTGCAGCACCTTTATAAGCAACACGACCTTCAATTCCTTCTGGAACGAGTTTGTTTGCTTCATTGACAGAACCTTGGAAGTAACGATCGCTTGAACCTTTCTTCATAGCAGCAATTGATCCCATACCACGGTAAGTCTTAAACTTACGTCCTTGGAAGATTTCAGTTTCGCCTGGAGCTTCATCAGTTCCAGCAAACATTGATCCAAGCATAACTGCATTTCCACCTGCAGCAAGGGCTTTTACAATATCTCCAGAATACTTGATTCCACCGTCAGCAATGATCGTTTTACCATATTCACGCGCAACAGCTGCAGCATCATAGATAGCTGTTACTTGCGGAACACCGACACCAGCAATCACACGAGTTGTACAGATTGAACCTGGCCCAATACCAACCTTGACAACGTCTACACCTGCTTCATAAAGGGCACGTGCACCTTCAGCAGTAGCAATATTTCCAGCAATCAAAGTACGATCTGGGAAATGAGAACGAATCTCAGCAATTTTACGCAAGACACCTGCAGAATGACCATGCGCAGTATCAATAACAATCGCATCCGCTCCTGCCTCAAAAAGAGCTTCTGCACGTTCAAAAGTATCTGAAGTAACACCTACTGCACCTGCAACTAGAAGACGACCAAACTCATCTTTAGCAGCATTTGGGAACTCAATAACTTTTTCAATATCTTTGATAGTAATCAAACCAGAAAGACGGCCTTCTTCATCTACCAACGGAAGTTTTTCAATACGGTGTTCTTGAAGAATACTCTCAGCTGTTGCAAGATCTGTACCCACAGGAGCAGTAACAAGATTTTCACTAGTCATATGGTTTGAGATTGGTTGGTTATAGTCTGAAATAAAACGAAGATCTCGGTTTGTCAAAATACCAACCAATTTACGATTTTCAAGTGTTTCAACAACTGGAACACCACTAATGCGGTAACGACCCATAAGCTCATCTGCTTCAGCAATTGTATGTTCAGGTGTCAAAAAGAACGGATCAATAATAACTCCATTTTCAGAACGTTTTACCTTACGAACCTCGTCTGCTTGTTGAGCAATTGACATGTTTTTATGGATAACTCCGAGACCGCCTGCACGAGCAATAGCAATGGCCATTTGACTCTCTGTAACTGTGTCCATGGCAGCGGTAATAATTGGGATATTTAAAGTCAGATTATCTGCCAATTTAGTTGTTAAATCTGCATCGTTAGGCAACACATGACTTTCAGCTGGAATAAGCAATACATCATCAAAGGTAAAACCTTTTTTCAAAAATTTAGTGTCCCAATTAGACATTCGAAGTTTCCTCTTTTCTTTCTTTTTGAGCTTGACTCTTTTTATATTGTATCTATCATACCATTCTATAAAAATTTGTCAAATGTTACAGGGGTAAATAAAAAACTATCTTTTCTTCGAGATAGAAATGATAGTTTCTTGTAAAATAAACTTAGTTAAAGTAATGAAGTCCCATTGCTCCTTTAACCTCAGATAGGGTTTGACCTGCAACTTCACGCGCTCTTTCACTACCTTTTTGAAGCATATTATAAACTTCTCCCATATCCTTAGCAAATTCAATACGGCGCTCACGAATAGGACCAAGTTCACGTTCTAATATTTCAAGTAGATAACGCTTGGTCTTCACATCACCAAGACCACCTCGTTGATAATGTTCTTTCATGTCTGCAATTTCTTGAGTATCTTCTGGACGACCAAAAACATCTAGATAATGGAAAACCATATTTCCTTCAATTTTACCTGGATCCTCAACGCGGATATGATCTGAATCTGTATACATACTCATCACTTTTTTACGCAAAGTATCCGCATCATCAGCTAAATAAATACCGTTATTGAGTGATTTAGACATTTTAGCATTTCCATCTAAACCAGGTAAACGCCCTGCTCTCTCATTTTCTGGATAAATACCTTCCGGTTCCACCAAGACATCACAATTATATGCATTGTTAAAAGAACGAACAATCTCACGAGTTTGCTCAATCATTGGTTTCTGATCTGTCCCAACAGGAACATAATTGGCCTTGAAAGCTGTGATGTCAGCTGCTTGAGCTATTGGATAGACCAAGAATCCTGTCGGAATGCTTTCTCCAAATCCTTTCTGAGCAATTTCTGTCTTGACAGTTGGATTACGCTCCAAACGTGCTAATGACACCAAATTCATATAATAAATAGACAACTCAGCTAATTCTGGAATTTGGCTTTGAATAAAGATAGTTGACTTACTTGGATCCAATCCAACTGCAAGATAATCCAAAGCCACATTTCCGATAGACTCTACAATGGTTTGAGGATCTTTGGCATGATCTGTCAAGGCTTGTTGGTCAGCCAAGAACACAAACATATCATACTTATCCTCTTCCTGTAATAATACTCGATTTTTGAGACTTCCAACATAATGTCCAATATGCAATTTTCCTGTTGGACGGTCTCCTGTTAAAATAATGGGTTTAGTCATTTTATTCTCCTTCGATATGGTCCCTTCAATTATAGCATTTTTTTAATGAAATAACTGCAATTTATTAAAATAAATCAATCTTGCTATTTACGGATTTGTGTAAAGTATGCTGTAAATGTAATTTACACAAAATTGACAGATAAAAATTTGAATATTTCCGTATTTTCTAGTAGAATAAATATATTACACATATAGGAGAAAAACATTGCTTACAGTATCTGATGTTTCACTACGTTTTAGTGATCGCAAACTTTTTGATGATGTCAATATCAAATTTACAGAAGGAAATACTTACGGATTAATCGGTGCTAATGGTGCCGGAAAATCAACCTTTTTAAAAATTTTAGCCGGAGATATCGAACCTACTACTGGTCACATCTCTCTTGGTCCAGATGAACGTCTCTCCGTTCTTCGTCAAAATCACTTTGACTATGAAGATGAACGTGCCATTGATGTCGTTATCATGGGAAATGAAAAACTTTATAGCATCATGAAAGAGAAAGATGCTATCTACATGAAGGAAGATTTCTCAGATGAGGATGGAGTGCGTGCTGCCGAACTCGAAGGAGAGTTTGCCGAGCTTGGAGGCTGGGAAGCAGAAAGCGAAGCCTCTCAACTACTTCAAAACCTAAACATTCCAGAAGAATTGCACTATCAAAACATGAGCGAATTGGCCAACGGTGAAAAAGTAAAAGTTCTCCTCGCCAAAGCACTTTTTGGTAAACCAGATGTTCTTCTCTTGGACGAGCCTACCAACGGTTTAGACATCCAATCTATTACTTGGTTAGAAGACTTCTTGATTGACTTTGATAACACCGTTATCGTAGTATCCCACGACCGTCACTTCTTAAACAAAGTATGTACTCACATGGCCGACCTTGACTTTGGAAAAATCAAACTCTATGTCGGAAACTACGACTTCTGGAAGGAATCTTCTGAGCTCGCTGCTAAATTGCTAGCAGACCGTAATGCTAAAGCAGAAGAAAAAATTAAGCAATTGCAAGAATTCGTAGCTCGTTTCTCTGCTAATGCTTCTAAATCAAGACAAGCAACATCACGTAAGAAAATGCTTGATAAGATTGAACTTGAAGAAATTGTACCATCTAGTCGTAAATATCCATTTATCAACTTTAAAGCAGAGCGTGAAATCGGTAATGATCTCTTGACAGTAGAAAATCTAACTGTAAAGATTGATGGTGAGACTATTTTAGATAATATCAGCTTTATCTTGCGTCCAGGTGATAAGACAGCGCTTATTGGACAAAATGACATCCAAACGACTGCATTAATTCGTGCAATCATGGGAGACATTGATTATGAAGGAACTGTCAAGTGGGGAGTAACTACTAGCCGTTCTTACTTGCCAAAAGATAACTCGGCAGATTTTGCAGGAGGAGAGTCAATCCTTGACTGGTTGCGTCAATTCGCAAGTAAAGAAGAAGATGACAATACTTTCCTACGCGGTTTCCTTGGCCGTATGCTCTTCTCTGGAGATGAGGTTAACAAACCTGTCAACGTCTTGTCAGGGGGAGAAAAAGTTCGTGTCATGCTTTCAAAACTCATGCTATTAAAATCAAATGTCCTTGTCCTCGATGATCCAACCAATCACTTGGACTTAGAATCTATCTCAAGCTTGAACGATGGATTGAAAAACTTTAAAGAATCAATCATCTTTGCCAGCCATGACCACGAGTTTATTCAAACTCTAGCTAACCATATCATTGTCTTGTCTAAAAATGGCGTCATTGACCGTATTGATGAAACCTATGATGAATTCCTAGAAAATGCAGAAGTACAAGCAAAAGTTAAAGAACTTTGGAAAGACTAAATAAAACTTCAAAACTCAGTTGGGTTAACCAGCTGAGTTTTATAACATTTTATGAGGTAACATGAAATTATTTTTTAAAACATATTGGACCTATTTTGTTTCTTTCATCATTCCCATAATCATTATGATAGGAGTATATCTATCTCAAGGTATCTACTGGAATAGCGACAACTCTCCTCTATTAGGAGATGGCTTTCATCAATACGTTATTTTTGATGTAGCCTTACGAAATATCCTACATGGAAATGGTAGTCTGTTTTACACCTTTACAAGTGGCCTTGGATTAAATTTCTATGCCCTATCTAGTTATTACTTGGGTAGTTTCCTTTCACCACTAGTTTACTTTTTTGATCTAACTAATATGCCAGATGCTGTCTATCTGACAACTCTCTTAAAATTTGGATTGATTGGACTGTCAACTTACTTTAGTTTAAATAAATTATTTCAATCGATTCCTAAGCCTTTAAAACTAGCTTTATCTAGTTCCTATGCTCTGATGAGTTTCACAGTTAGTCAACTAGAGATAAAAACCTGGATAGATGTTTTTATCTTGATTCCTTTAATTATAACTGGTTTACAGCTACTTATCACTGAAAAGAAATTCCTATTGTACTTTACAAGTCTGTCAATTTTGTTTATTCAAAATTATTATTTTGGCTATATGACAGTATTGTTTCTTATTTTCTGGTATCTCTGTCAAATTTCTTGGGACTTTAAAACTCGAAAATCATCTTTTCTTGATTTCATAATCACCTCCGTTTTAGCTGGTATGGCTAGTTTGATTCTGACTCTGCCTACTCTATTTGATTTACAGACACATGGGGAAAAATTAACTGAAATTACAAAGTTTCAAACTGAAAGTAGCTGGTATCTTGATCTCTTTGCTAAACAATTCATTGGTTCCTTTGACACAACAAAGTATGGGGCCATCCCAATGATTTTTGTTGGACTACTTCCCTTTATTTTGACCATTTTATTTTTTACGCTGAAATCTATTAAGTTTCACGTGAAACTTATCTATGCAATCTTCTTTGCATTTCTAATTGCAAGCTTTTATATTGAAGCTCTTGATTTATTTTGGCAAGGCATGCATACTCCAAACATGTTTTTACATCGCTATGCTTGGATTTTCTCTACCTTGTTAATTTACACAGCAGCAGAAGTCTTAAAGCGTCTGAAAGAACTTAAAGTCTGGAATTTTTTAGTTTCGCTTTTTCTTATAGTAACAGGATTTTTAGCTACCATCTATCTAAAATCACATTATTCTTTTTTAACAGATTTGAATATTCTGCTTACTCTTGAATTTTTGGTTGTCTATTCGCTTTTACTCCTTGCAGTTATCAAAAAGTTTATCTCTGTAAATCTATTTGCCATTCTAATTTCTTTATTTATAATGGTTGAAATAAGTTTAAATGCTTCATCTCAAATAGACGGAATTGCTAAAGAATGGGGTTTTGCTTCTCGAAGTTCATATAATCGAGATATCCCAGCTATGGAATCTTTCTCAACATATATTGGAAATCAATTTACTCGTACTGAAAAACTACAAACTCAGACAGGAAATGACAGTATGAAATTCAACTATAATGGAATCTCTCAATTTTCATCTGTTCGAAATCGTTCAGCAAGCTCTACTTTGGATAAACTTGGTTTTAAATCCTCTGGGACTAATCTAAATCTCCGTTATGCCAATAATAGTATTTTAGCTGATAGTTTATTTGGTATCCAGTACAATATCTCAGACAGTCCTATTGATAAATATGGTTTTAAAGATATCTATCAAAAAGATAATCTTACCCTATATGAAAATCAATTCTCTCTCCCGATTGCCTTTGCTAGTCAATCTGTTTACAATGATGTCAAGTTCAATGAACATACCTTGGATAATCAGGCCTCATTTTTAAATCAACTTGCTAACGTCGATTTTGATTATTTTTCTCCAATCCCTTATGACAAAACAGAAAATACTAATGATTTGATTAGTGTCACAGGTTCTTCAAATGAGGATGCAGCAATCCAGTATCAAATTGAAGTGCCAGAAAACAGCCAAGTTTATCTTTCTTTCACAAATCTTCACTTTTCTAATGACAAACAAAAAAAGGTTGACATCCTTGTAAATGGAGAAAAGAAAACTTTTACAACTGATAATGTCTTCTCCTTCTTTAATCTAGGCTATACAAAATATACAAAAACTTTCAATATTCATGTTAGTTTCCCTGAAAATTCACAAGTATCATTTGAATCTCCTACCTTCTACCGTTTAGATACCCAAACTTTAACTGAGGCAATTCAAAAAATTAAAGAACAACCTGTAACAGTATCAACTTCTAAAAACAAGGTTTTTGCTACATATGATGTCCAACAAGATACATCTATTTTCTTCACCATTCCTTATGACAAAGGTTGGTCTGCCTACCAAGATGGTAAGAAAATAGAAATTAAACAAGCTCAAACTGGTTTTATAAAAGTTGACATTCCTAAGGGAAAAGGAACTATTACACTTTCCTTTATTCCCAATGGGTTTGTTGTTGGAGCAATCTGTTCCTTTACTTCTCTTTTACTATTTGGAATCTATAATCACAAACGAAAGTCATCTAAGACATAAAAAAATCGACCAGTTGGTCGATTTTTTTAATCTTCTTCCATTTTCTTAGGTCGATAGGCTAGCATACCTAAACCAGTAAATAGGGCTAATATCACAGCAAGGAAAATGACTTGATGATGAATATTTCCTGTCATAGAAATTGTTTGTCGTAATCCAGAAACCGAATAACTCATTGGTAACCAAGGATTAATAGCTCTAAAGAAATTATTTGTCAAAGCAAGTGGATAGGTACCTGCACTTGATGCTAACTGTAATAAAAGCAAAATAAGAGAAAAGAAAGCTCCTATACGGCTATTCCATGTTGTTAAAGCGGTTACCATGGACATGAATACTAAACTTGTTAGGATAATGAGAATAAATGTTCTCATTTCATGATTAGCAGTTAAACCAATAAGATGAACTCCTCCATATACCAAAATTCCTGCTAAAACAGCTATAATACCATTTATTTCAGCTCGAGATTTCAACCAAGCCCAACGACTCTCTGGATGACGTCCTGAAGGCAACTTCGCAAAGATCATATTCGTTGATATTGCTGCAACAAAGAGAGCAACTGATATCATATAAGGAGCCATTGCGATTCCATTTACAGGAACTTGGTCATTGTCTGTTTTGGAAAGATTGAGTGGATTTGACAAAATCTCTGCATTTTTAGATTCCGTTGATGCTGATTTAAGTTGATCACTAGCATTACTTAGTCCTTGTCCTAAAGAAACAACTCCTGTCTGTAAACCTTCCAATCCAGAAGTTAACTTTGTTCCACCTTCTGCTAGTTTCCCAGCTCCATCTGCCAATTTATTAGCTCCACTTTCTAATTGAGAAGCACCTGAAATTAACTGACTGGATTTGTCAGCTAGTTGGCTAGATCCTGACTGCAATTTATCAACTCCTGCTATCAATTCTTGACTCTTTCGATTCAATTGATTGGAGCCAGTTGATAATTTTTCAATACTAGACACTAATTTTGGAGTTTTTTCAACTAATTGACCAACTCCTGCTGTCAAGTTAGAAGATTTTTGTGTCAAGGTAGTTGATCCTGAAACTAATTGGTTCAAACTACCTGTCAAGGTGGAATTCTTTTCACTTAGTTGACTTGCGCCTTGAGAAACTTTATCAATACCTGCAGTATATGCATTTACACCTGATGCAATTGACTGACTGGCAGGAACTAATTTGCTAGTAACAGCTCCTTGTATCTCTGTTAATCCACTTGACAATCCTGTCAAAGAAGTAGAAGCAAACGGTAATACTTGATTAGCTTGATTTTTTAAAATCGAAAGATTAGATGATTGATTTTGTAAGTTTTCTAAACTTCCCTGTAAACCTTTAACTAAAGCTACAATTGACTGAGCCGATTGAATACCATCAGTTGAATTTTGAGATACAGAAGCTCTTATCTCAGCTTGTTGCTCACTTGTCAATGATTGATAAGCTGCTGTCGATTGAATATTGGCTAATGTAGTTGTTTTTTCAGACTGAGCACTTGCTAACATTTGATTAGAAAGAGATGCTATACTTGATAAAACAGAATCTAATTGTTTTGTATCTCCAACATCAATATTTTGAATAGCTTTATTTAACTGATTTAGACCTGAAGATAATTGATTAATTTGATCTTTTTTCCCAGACGAAGCATCTAACTTGCTAGAAAGTTGTTGGATCCCTTCACTTAATTGCTCCACCCTCATTCGAAGTGTAGCTGATTGATTGGATAACTGATTAGCACCTGTTGCAAGATTTCCCACTCCGTTTGTATAAGCACTAACACCAGATGAAAATTGATTAAGACCAGCATTAAGCTGAGAAACACCGCCAGTATAGGATTCTACACCAGTATATAACTGATTGATTCCCTTTACTAATTCAGGACTTTTAGAAGATAATTGACCTAACCCGCTATCTAATTGACTCACTGCACCAGTATATGTAACTAAACCACTATTAAAATTTCCTAAGCCAAGATGAAGTTGTTCGACACCAGAAACATAAGAGGATAATCCTTTAGTAAACTGCTCCGTTCCATTTGAAAATGTTAAACTTGAAGCTGCTAAAGAGTGTAGGTTGGTAGTTAATGTTTGACTTCCTGCCACTAACTGATTCGCTCCATCAGTTAATTTTTTACTACCAGAAGCTGCTTGACTCATACCATCCTTTAAATCGACCATTTTGTTAAATAAAGCTTTAGTATAGGTCTCAGTTACATTGGTAGAAACATTCTGCTTCAATTGTGTCATCGCAGAATCGCTCATCTTGCTGGCAATAAAGCTATGACCACTTGAAGTCTGATAATCAATTTGCATTTGCTCTGGATGATCCGTTAAAATAGAAGCTGCTTTTTCAGATAAATCACTGGGTAAAGTCACTACCATATAGTAATCGCCATCTTCCAATCCCTTCTTTCCTTCATCTTCATCCACGAAATGAAAATCCAAGGTTTTATTTTCTTTTAAATTGGACACCATGTCTTTTCCTATTGCCATAGTATTACCATTATAGGAAGCCTCTTTATCATTATTGACAACTGCCACAGGTAAGTCAGACACTTGACCATATGGATCCCACATTGAGGATAAAAATATGATGTTGTATAAAGCAGGAATAAGAGAAATTCCTATCATGACAATAATAAAGGCTGGTTTTTTAAAAATTGCTTTCCATTCTTTAAACATAGTTTCTCCTTTTTTAAACATATTGTCTAAAATTTTGATATAATAGATTATACATTAAAAAATCTAAATTACAAGATAAAAAATCAATTTTTAGACACATAGTCTAATTTGTTCACAAGGAGGAAATATGAAAGAAAGTAATAAACGCTTAAAAACAAAGCGAACTATTGAAAATGCTATGGTACAATTACTAATGGAACAGCCATTTGATCAAATTTCTACTGTCAAGTTAGCAGAAAAAGCCGGAATTAGTCGTTCCAGCTTCTATACTCACTATAAGGATAAGTATGATATGATTGAGCACTATCAAAGCAAGCTATTTCATACATTTGAATATATTTTTCAAAAACATGCTCATCACAAAAGAGATGCTATTTTAGAAGTATTTGAATATCTAGAGTCAGAACCACTTCTGGCTGCCCTTCTTTCTGAAAATGGGACCAAAGAAATCCAAAATTTCTTAAGAAATAAACTTCATATCATGCTCAGTACAGATTTACAAAAGCGATTTATGCAACTGAATCTTAATACCACTGAATTAGAATATAGTAGCATCTATCTAACTCATGCACTTTTTGGTGTCTGCCAAACTTGGATTGCACACGGAAAAAAAGAAAGTCCTCAAGAAATAACAGACTTCCTTATGAAGATGCTTGGTGATACAAATTGATACAAAAAGAGGAACACAGTTGTGTTCCCTTTTATCTATACTCCGCCAGTAGGACTCGAACCTACGACATCATGATTAACAGTCATGCGCTACTACCAACTGAGCTATGGCGGATAAAATAGTCCGTACGGGATTCGAACCCGTGTTACCGCCGTGAAAAGGCGGTGTCTTAACCCCTTGACCAACGGACCTTCTATCTGTAGCAGATATAACCATTATATCAATTTCTTACTAATTGTCAATCACTTTTGAGATTTTTTCTCTAAAATATCTTTCAATTTTCTAATTTTTAACCTTGAAATAGGACAGCGATGATCTTCATAGAAAACAACTTCTAGATTCTTTCGGTCAATTTCTCTAATATTGCCTATATTTACCAAAAATGACTTATGAGGAGAATAAAATCGCTGAGTATGTTTGTCCTTTTCCTGAATATCTGTCATTGTTCCATAGAACTCTTTTGCAAAATTCTTACCAATAATGCGTAATTTATGAGAGACACCTGTCGTTTCAATATACAAAATATCATGGTAAGGAATTTTTAAATCATTTCCCTTGTAATTGTAATCAAAATAATCTACAACATCTTCATTTTCAAGTAACATACTCTTCGTGTAGAAAATATTTTGCTCAATTCTCTTCTTAAACATCTCATCATTGATATCCTTATCAACAAAATCTAGGGCTGATACCTGGTATTTATAGGTTAGAGTCGCAAACTCTGATCGACTAGTGATAAAGACGATAATAGCGTAAGGATTGTAATGACGAATGAGCTGAGCCACTTCAAATCCCTTTTTTTCAATCCCATGAATATCGATATCTAGGAAATAAAGCTGATTTACTTCATCGTTTTCAATGTATTCTTCAAATTCACGGACTTTTCCCGTTGTCTTGTATGATATTGGAATATTCGATTCTTTCGAAATTTCATCCAATATTCTTTCTAGTCTCACTTGATGTTCAATAACATCCTCTAAAATTAAAACTTTCATTCAAATTCCCTCTTAAATCTAATAATTTGTCTAAATGTACTGCCTTCCATCTCTGTTTCTAAAATAATATTGTTGTACTTATCTAGTAGTTCTTTCACATTATTTAATCCTACCCCGCGATTTCTTCCCTTAGTGGAGAATCCTAAAGCAAATAGATCTCCTGAAGGAGTCATCGTCATTTTACATGAATTCTGAATCACAATAACTGTTTCAGTTTCCATCTTAATAACTGCTACTTCCATCTGCTTTTTATAACTATCAGCCGATCCTTCGACAGCATTATTCAATAAAACGCTCATGATACGAACCAAATCCAATAGTTCAATTGGGAGCTTGGTAATCGTATCTTTTACTTCCAGTGTAAACTCTACACTATTATTTCGAGCATAGACAATGGACTGAGCAACCAAACTTCGTAAAGCTGAATCTTCTATGTTGTTCAAATCAAAGTAAGTATACTTATCTGAACGCAGTTTATGATTTGCTTTGACCAAAACTTCATTGTAAATTCTGTCAATTTCCTGTAAATCACCACTGTCAATTGCTATCTGCATACTGACAAGCATCCCAGCATAGTCATGTCGAAAACCACGGATTTCATTATACAAGCCAACAATTTCATCTGTATAATTCTGTAAATGTTTCTGTTCAAATTTCTTCTGCTTCAAAGCAATCTCTTTCTCCATTTGTTCTTTATGCGAATTCATTGCAAAAAAGGTCAAAAGTAGAGAAATAAAGACAATAGATGATAAAATACTTCCAAAACTATTCAAATGTTTAATCGTACTTACCATATCTGAAACAAAAGATACTATATGTAGCAGTAGTAAGGCAAAAAATAATTTTTTCAAAAAAGGATAGAGGTAGTCTTTGTCAAAATAGGCTAGTTCCAAATGGAAATAATGAATGATTTTTAAGACAACAAAATAGGTCAACACCGTTACAACGAAAAAGAATGGGTCATGATATTGTGAAACAAAGTTATCTCCTGTTATAGAGGAGAAAGTTACGGACAGAAAGTTATGAGTGCTCTCATATAAAAGAGATAGTAGTAAACTTAGGAATAGTCCTCTATCCCTCTCATACTGTTTAATCCATCGAAAATAGGAATATAAGCCCAAAGGAAATAAAAATCTTTCAATCACTATTTCATCTAAATATAGAAGATAAAAGGAAAGTTCAAGTACTGCTTCTACTAGTAATGTATAGATACCAAAAAAATATAGTTCCTTTGATTTTATTTGATCTTTACAAATTAAACGGTAACTGTGACTAATAATTAAAAAATGACCAATAACTGTCCCAAATCCAAATAAATTCATTACTCTTTCCCCTTATTTTATTACTTTTTTCTTGGGAAAATAAAATCACGGAGGATTTTTGGCAGTCTCATCTCCCCACCTTTAATCTCCTGCAAGTCTTTTTCCTTCAAGGCTACAAACTGTTCCAATTTAACTGTGTTTTTCATAATAAAATCTCCTAAAATGTTTTTTCTTGTAAGCTAACTTACAAAAACCATTATACAAAATGGAATTTCGTTTTAGATAAAATTCTCTCAACTGTCATTTTTTTCTCCTCAAGTGTACTTTTTTAAGAAAAAAGCCGGGAAAATTCCCAGCTTTACTACTATATTGATCCCAGCAGGATTCGAACCTGCGACCGTTCGCTTAGAAGGCGAATGCTCTATCCAGCTGAGCTATGAGACCTAACACAATTATTCTACCAAAAATTCAATTAAAAGTCAATTTTCTATTTATGATAGGGGGAGCCTTGCTGAATCGTAAAAGCGCGATAAATTTGTTCAGCAAGAACTAGTCTCATTAACTGATGGGGCAAGGTTAAGCGACCAAAACTGACAGAAAGATTAGCTCTCTTTTTTACAGCTGATGATAATCCTAAACTCCCTCCAATAGTAAAGGTAAGAGTAGAAAATCCTTTTATAGGAGCTTCTTCTAACTGCTTACTAAATTCTTCTGAGGAGAAAGTTCTCCCTTCGATAGCCAACACAATAACGAAATCACGGTCACCAACTTTTGATAAAATTCTCTGACCTTCTATTTCTAAAATCTTTTGATTTTCTGACTCACTGGCCTTATCTGGTGTTTTTTCATCTGCTAGCTCAATCATTTCAAGCTTAGCAAATCGAGAAATTCGTTTTGAATACTCCGCGATACCATCTTTTAAATACTTTTCTTTCAGTTTCCCAACTGTTACAACTTTAATTTTCATGACTCTATTCTAACATATTCTTTATTTTTTCACATCTTATTCACAAAATAAAAGGTTAATTTTCACCTAGAAAATCACAGATTTTTAAAAGTTATCCACAATTTGTGAAAAACTTTTGTGTTTAAGTTATAATTAAGCTAGTCAGTTTATACTTTCAGTAATTCAAAAATATGGAGGCAAATATGAAACATTTAAAAACATTTTACAAAAAAGGGTTTCAATTAGTAGTCGTTATCGTCATTAGCTTTTTTAGTGGAGCCTTGGGTAGTTTTTCAATAACTCAACTAACTCAAAAAAGTAGTGTAAGCAACTCTAACAACAATAGTACTATTACACAAACTGCCTATAAGAATGAAAATTCAACAACGCAGGCTGTTAACAAAGTAAAAGATGCTGTTGTATCCGTTATTACTTATTCGGCAAATAGACAAAATAGCGTATTTGGCAATGATGATACTGATACAGATTCTCAACAAATCTCTAGTGAAGGATCTGGGGTTATTTATAAAAAGAATGACAAAGAAGCTTACATTGTCACCAACAATCACGTTATAAATGGTGCTAGTAAAGTAGATATTCGCTTATCAGATGGAACTAAAGTACCTGGAGAAATCGTCGGAGCAGATACTTTTTCTGATATTGCTGTCGTCAAAATCTCTTCAGAAAAAGTGACAACAGTAGCTGAATTTGGTGATTCTAGTAAGTTAACCGTAGGAGAAACTGCCATTGCTATTGGTAGTCCATTGGGTTCTGAATATGCAAATACAGTCACTCAGGGTATTGTATCTAGTCTCAATCGAAATGTGTCCTTAAAATCTGAAGATGGACAAGCCATTTCTACAAAAGCCATCCAAACTGATACTGCTATTAACCCAGGTAACTCTGGCGGTCCACTAATCAATATCCAAGGACAGGTTATCGGAATTACCTCAAGTAAAATTGCTACAAATGGAGGAACCTCTGTAGAAGGTCTTGGTTTCGCAATTCCTGCAAATGACGCTATCAATATTATTGAACAGTTAGAAAAGAACGGAAAAGTGACGCGTCCAGCTTTGGGCATCCAAATGGTCAATCTCTCAAATATTAATACAAGTGATATTAGAAGACTGAATATTCCAAGCAGTGTAACATCTGGTGTAGTTGTTCGTTCTGTGCAGAGCAATATGCCTGCAAATGGTCACCTTGAAAAATACGATGTTATTACAAAAGTAGATGACAAGGAGATTGCTTCATCAACAGACTTACAAAGTGCTCTTTACAATCATTCTATCGGAGACACTATTAAAATAACTTACTATCGTAACGGTAAAGAAGAAACTACATCTATTAAACTTGACAAGAGTTCAGGCGATTTAGAATCTTAATTGACATCTATGTAAAGAAAGCTTTACATAAGAGAAAAGATGTGTTAGTGTAGAATCATGGAAAAATTTGAAATGATTTCTATCACGGATATACAAAAAAATCCCTATCAACCTCGAAAAGAATTTGATGGAGAAAAACTACATGAACTAGCACAGTCTATCAAAGAAAATGGGGTCATTCAACCGATTATTGTTCGTCAATCTCCTGTTATTGGTTATGAAATCCTTGCAGGAGAGAGACGCTATCGGGCTTCACTTTTAGCTGGTCTAACGTCTATCCCAGCTGTTGTTAAACAGCTTTCAGATCAAGAGATGATGGTCCAGTCTATCATTGAAAATTTGCAAAGAGAAAATTTAAATCCAATAGAAGAAGCACGCGCCTATGAATCTCTTGTAGAGAAAGGATTTACCCATGCTGAAATTGCAGATAAAATGGGCAAGTCTCGTCCATATATCAGCAACTCCATTCGTTTACTTTCCTTGCCAGAACCGATCCTATCAGAAGTAGAAAATGGCAAACTATCACAAGCCCATGCGCGTTCTCTAGTTGGGTTAAATAAGGAACAACAAGACTATTTCTTTCAACGAATTATACAAGAAGACATTTCTGTAAGGAAGTTAGAAGCTCTTCTGACAGAGAAAAAACAAAAGAAACTGCAAAAAAATGGTCATTTCATACAAAATGAAGAAGAACAGTTAAAAAAACTACTCGGATTAGATGTAGAGATTAAACTGTCTAAAAAAGATAGTGGAAAAATCATTATTTCTTTTTCAAATCAAGAAGAATACAGTAGAATTATCAACAGCCTGAAATAAGGCTGTTCTTTTATTTTTTTATCTCACAAGGTTATCCACTATTTTTTTCGATAAAAAGCTTAATAAATCAATAGTTTCTGATTTTATCCCCAATCTGTGGATAAAACTTGCTAACATTGTGGATTTTTTTTCACAGCTTGTGGAAAATTCTTACTATCTATGGTAAAATAAGTCTAGCATTAAACTTTTAAATAAGTAGTAAAGGAGGAGAACGGATTGAAAGAAAAACAATTTTGGAATCGTATCTTAGAATTTGCTCAAGAAAGACTGACTCGATCCATGTATGATTTCTATGCTATTCAAGCTGAACTCATCAAGGTAGAGGAAAATGTTGCCACTATATTTTTACCTCGATCTGAGATGGAAATGGTCTGGGAAAAACAACTAAAAGATATTATTGTAGTTGCTGGATTTGAGATTTATGATGCTGAAATAACTCCCCACTATATTTTCACAAAACCTCAAGACACGACTATCTCACAAGTTGAAGAAGCTACAAATTCAACTCTTTATGACTATAGTCCAAAGTTAGCATCTATTCCTTATTCGGATACTGGGTTAAAAGAAAAGTATACCTTTGATAATTTTATTCAAGGGGATGGAAATGTTTGGGCAGTATCAGCCGCTTTGGCTGTCTCTGAAGATTTGGCTCTGACCTATAACCCTCTTTTTATCTATGGAGGACCGGGACTTGGTAAGACTCACTTATTAAACGCTATTGGAAATGAAATTCTAAAAAATATTCCGAATGCGCGTGTTAAATATATCCCTGCTGAAAGTTTTATTAATGACTTTCTTGACCACCTAAGACTTGGAGAAATGGAAAAGTTTAAAAAGACCTACCGCAGTCTTGATCTTTTGTTAATCGATGATATCCAGTCACTCAGCGGAAAAAAAGTCGCAACTCAGGAAGAATTTTTCAATACCTTTAATGCCCTTCATGACAAGCAAAAACAGATTGTCCTAACGAGTGATCGAAGTCCAAAACATCTAGAAGGGCTCGAGGAGAGGCTTGTCACGCGCTTTAGTTGGGGATTGACACAAACTATCACACCCCCTGACTTTGAAACACGTATTGCCATTTTACAAAGTAAAACGGAACATTTAGGCTACAATTTCCAAAGTGATACTCTAGAATACCTAGCTGGGCAATTTGATTCAAATGTTCGAGATCTTGAGGGAGCAATCAATGACATCACTTTAATTGCCAGAGTAAAAAACATCAAGGATATCACTATTGATATTGCTGCAGAAGCTATTAGAGCTCGCAAACAAGATGTTAGCCAAATGCTCGTCATCCCAATTGACAAAATCCAAAATGAAGTTGGGAACTTTTATGGTGTTAGTGTCAAAGAAATGAAGGGAAGCAGACGCCTTCAAAATATTGTTTTGGCCCGTCAAGTAGCTATGTATTTATCTAGAGAACTAACAGATAATAGTCTTCCAAAAATTGGGAAGGAATTTGGAGGAAAAGATCATACAACAGTCATTCATGCCCATGCAAAAATTAAATCTTTGATTGATGAAGACGATAATTTACGTTTAGAAATTGAATCAATCAAAAAGAAAATAAAATAAGTTGTGGATAACTTTCGCTTTTTTATCTTTTTTATCCACATTTTTTAAACAAGCTAAAAATCTTGATATGACTTACTTTAAGTCTGTTTTCCACAGATTTCACAGACTCTATTATTACTATTATCCTTCTAATACTAAAAATAAATAAAGGAGAATCCATGATTCATTTTTCAATTAATAAAAATTTATTTCTACAAGCCTTAAACACTACTAAGAGAGCTATTAGTTCTAAAAATGCCATTCCTATTTTATCAACTGTCAAAATTGACGTGACCAATGAAGGTGTTACTTTAATTGGTTCAAATGGTCAAATTTCAATTGAAAATTTTATTTCTCAAAAAAATGAAAATGCTGGTTTGTTAATTACTTCTTTAGGTTCGATCCTTCTTGAAGCTTCTTTCTTTATCAATGTGGTATCTAGTCTACCTGATGTGACTCTTGATTTTAAAGAAATTGAACAAAATCAAATTGTTTTAACCAGCGGCAAATCAGAAATTACCCTAAAAGGAAAAGATAGCGAACAATATCCACGAATCCAAGAAATTTCAGCAAGCACTCCTTTAATTCTTGAAACAAAATTACTCAAGAAAATTATCAATGAAACAGCTTTTGCTGCAAGTACACAAGAAAGTCGTCCAATTCTAACAGGTGTTCATTTTGTATTGAGTCAACACAAGGAGCTAAAAACAGTGGCAACAGACTCTCATCGCCTAAGCCAGAAAAAATTAACGCTTGAGAAAAATAGTGATGATTTTGATGTTGTCATTCCTAGCCGTTCTCTACGCGAATTTTCAGCGGTATTTACAGATGATATCGAAACTGTGGAGATTTTCTTTGCCAATAATCAAATCCTCTTTAGAAGCGAAAATATTAGCTTCTACACTCGTCTCCTAGAAGGAAACTATCCTGATACAGATCGTTTGATTCCAACAGACTTTAACACTACTATTACTTTTGATGTTGTAAACTTACGCCAGTCAATGGAGCGTGCTCGTCTTTTATCAAGTGCGACTCAAAATGGTACTGTTAAACTTGAAATTAAAGATGGGATTGTTAGCGCCCATGTTCACTCTCCAGAAGTTGGTAAAGTAAACGAAGAAATTGATACTGATCAGGTGACTGGTGAAGATTTGACCATTAGTTTCAATCCAACTTATTTGATTGATTCTCTTAAAGCTTTAAATAGCGAAAAGGTGACCATTAGCTTTATCTCAGCTGTTCGTCCATTTACTCTTGTGCCAGCAGATACTGAAGAGGACTTTATGCAACTTATCACCCCAGTTCGTACAAATTAAGTTAAAGAGGTTGAGCCTAGCTCGCCTCTTTTATGATATAATCAAAAAAGAAAAGGAGAGTAGTATGTATCAAGTTGGAAATTTTGTTGAGATGAAAAAGCCACATGCTTGTACAATCAAGTCAACTGGTAAAAAAGCCAATCGTTGGGAAATTACACGTGTAGGGGCAGATATCAAAATTAAATGTAGCAATTGTGACCATGTTATCATGATGGGGCGCTATGATTTTGATCGAAAAATGAATAAAATTATTGACTGAGACCCCTTAGTTAGAGGGTTAGCAAGTTTTCCCTTTTTGTGTTATAATATTAGGGATTGAAATGAAAACGGAGAATGAGAAAATATGGCTTTAACAGCAGGTATCGTTGGTTTGCCAAATGTTGGTAAATCAACACTATTTAATGCAATTACAAAAGCAGGAGCAGAGGCAGCAAACTACCCATTTGCGACGATTGATCCAAACGTTGGAATGGTTGAGGTTCCTGATGAACGCCTCCAAAAATTGACGGAAATGATTACTCCTAAAAAGACAGTTCCAACAACATTTGAATTTACAGATATCGCAGGAATTGTAAAAGGAGCTTCAAAAGGAGAAGGGCTAGGGAATAAATTCTTGGCCAACATCCGTGAAGTAGATGCGATTGTTCACGTAGTTCGTGCTTTTGATGATGAAAATGTTATGCGTGAGCAAGGACGTGAAGATGCCTTTGTGGATCCACTTGCAGATATTGACACCATTAACCTAGAATTGATTCTTGCTGACTTAGAATCGGTTAATAAACGCTATGCGCGTGTAGAAAAGATGGCACGTACGCAAAAAGATAAAGAATCAGTAGCAGAGTTTAATGTTCTTCAAAAGATTAAACCAGTCCTTGAAGATGGAAAATCAGCTCGTACAATCGAATTTACAGACGAGGAACAAAAGGTTGTAAAAGGTCTCTTCCTTTTGACAACTAAACCAGTTCTTTATGTTGCTAATGTGGACGAGGATGTGGTTTCAGAACCTGACTCTATCGACTATGTCAAACAAATTCGTGAATTTGCAGCGACAGAAAATGCTGAAGTAGTCGTTATTTCTGCGCGTGCTGAGGAAGAAATTTCTGAGTTAGACGATGAAGACAAGCAAGAGTTTCTTGAAGCACTTGGGTTGACAGAATCAGGCGTTGACAAGTTGACTCGTGCAGCTTACCACTTGCTTGGACTGGGAACTTACTTCACAGCTGGTGAAAAAGAAGTTCGAGCTTGGACCTTCAAACGTGGTATGAAGGCTCCTCAAGCAGCTGGGATTATCCACTCAGACTTTGAAAAAGGATTTATTCGTGCAGTAACCATGTCATATGAGGATTTAGTAAAATACGGATCTGAAAAGGCTGTAAAAGAAGCTGGACGTTTGCGTGAAGAAGGAAAAGAATATATCGTCCAAGACGGCGATATCATGGAATTCCGCTTTAATGTCTAAAAATTTAATAAATAGTGTCAATTAGGTTGGAAAAAAATTCCAACCCTTTTGGCTTTTGAAAGGAAAAATAAATGACTAAATTACTTGTAGGCTTGGGAAATCCAGGAGATAAATATTTTGAGACCAAACACAATGTTGGTTTTATGTTGATTGATCAACTAGCGAAGAAACAGAATGTCACTTTTACACATGATAAGATATTTCAAGCTGACCTAGCATCCTTTTTCCTAAATGGAGAAAAAATTTATCTTGTCAAACCAACGACCTTTATGAATGAAAGTGGAAAAGCGGTTCATGCTTTATTGACTTATTATGGTTTGGATATTGAAGATTTACTCATCATTTACGATGACCTTGACATGGAAGTTGGGAAAATTCGTTTAAGAGCAAAAGGTTCAGCAGGTGGTCATAATGGTATCAAGTCTATTATTCAACATATTGAAACCCAAACCTTTAATCGTGTTAAGATTGGAATCGGAAGACCTAAAAATGGAATGTCAGTTGTTAACCATGTTTTGAGTAAGTTTGACAAGGATGATTATATTGGTATTTTACAGTCTGTTGATAAAGTTGACGATTCTGTAAACTACTATTTACAAGAGAAAAACTTTGAAAAAACGATGCAGAGGTATAACGGATAAATGGTGACCTTATTAGATTTATTCTCAGAAAATGATCAGATAAAAAAATGGCATCAAAATCTGACAGATAAGAAAAGACAATTAATGTTAGGCTTGTCAACTTCTACAAAAGCTTTAGCAATTGCGAGTAGTTTGAGACAGGAAGATAAGATTGTGTTATTGACGTCAACTTATGGAGAAGCAGAAGGACTTGTTAGTGATCTTATCTCTATCTTG
This sequence comes from Streptococcus sp. 27098_8_76, assembly GCF_041432315.1. Lineage (GTDB taxonomy): Bacteria > Bacillota > Bacilli > Lactobacillales > Streptococcaceae > Streptococcus. Next base: position 107,777 of record NZ_JAPVZI010000008.1, read on the forward strand.
GGTGAGGAACTGGTCTATCCATTTTTGGTAGATGACTCCCCTATGGTCGAGTTTTTGATGTCTTCACAAGAAAAAATCATTTCACGGGTTGAAGCCTTGCGTTTTTTGACTGATTCATCTAAGAAAGGGATTTTAGTTTGTAATATTGCAGCAAGTCGATTGTTTTTACCTTCTCCGACTGGATTTAAAGAAAGCATTATAAAAATTGCAGTTGGTGAAGAATATGACCAACACGCACTTATCCATCAGTTAAAAGAGATAGGCTATCGAAAAGTTACACAAGTACAAACTCAGGGCGAATTTAGTCTGCGAGGAGATATTTTAGATATTTTTGAAATATCCCAGTTAGAACCTTGCCGAATTGAGTTTTTTGGTGATGAAGTCGATGGTATTAGGTTATTTGAAGTCGAAACACAATTATCGAAAGAAAATCAGACAGAACTCACCATATTTCCAGCTAGCGACGTAATTTTGAGAGAAAAGGATTATCAACGAGGTCGGTCAGCTTTAGAAAAACAAGTTTCAAAAACGTTATCACCTATTTTAAAATCATACTTAGAAGAAATTCTTTCAAGTTTTCACCAAAAACAAATTCATTCTGATTCTCGGAAATTTTTATCTTTGTGTTATGACAAGACATGGACTATTTTTGATTATATCGAAAAAGACATACCAATATTCTTTGATGATTATCAGAAATTGATGAATCAGTATGAAGTCTTTGAAAGAGAATTAGCGCAATACTTTACAGAAGAGTTACAGAATAGTAAAGCATTTTCTGAGATGAAGTATTTTGCTGATACAGAGCAAATCTATAAAAAACAGAGTCCGGTTACCTTTTTCTCTAATCTGCAAAAGGGGTTAGGAAATCTCAAGTTTGACCAAATTTATCAATTTAATCAATATCCTATGCAGGAGTTTTTCAATCAATTTTCTTTTTTAAAAGAAGAAATTGAACGATATAAAAAAATGGATTACACCATTATTCTGCAGTCTAGCAATTCAATGGGAAGTAAAACATTGGAGGATGTGTTAGAGGAATATCAGATTAAATTGGATTCTAGAGATAAGTCAAGAATCTGTCAAGAATCTGTAAACTTAATCGAGGGCAATCTCAGACATGGTTTTCATTTTGTAGATGAAAAGGTTTTATTGATAACTGAACATGAGATTTTTCAAAAGAAATTGAAACGTCGTTTTCGAAGACAACATGTTTCAAACGCAGAGAGATTAAAAGATTACAATGAACTTGAAAAAGGAGATTACGTTGTTCACCATATCCATGGAATTGGTCAATATCTAGGGATTGAAACAATTGAAATCAAAGGGATTCACCGCGATTATGTTAGCGTCCAATACCAAAATGGTGATCAAATTTCTATCCCAGTAGAACAGATTCATCTACTGTCTAAATATGTTTCAAGTGATGGGAAAGCTCCAAAACTCAATAAATTAAATGACGGTCATTTTAAAAAAGCCAAGCAAAAAGTTAAGAACCAGGTAGAGGATATAGCTGACGATTTAATTAAACTCTACTCTGAACGTAGCCAGTTGAAGGGTTTTGCTTTTTCAGCTGATGATGAAGATCAAGATGCCTTTGATGATGCTTTCCCTTATGTTGAAACGGATGATCAACTTCGTAGTATTGAGGAAATCAAGAGAGATATGCAGGCTTCTCAGCCAATGGATCGACTTTTAGTTGGGGATGTTGGTTTTGGAAAGACTGAAGTTGCTATGCGTGCAGCCTTTAAGGCAGTCAATGATCACAAACAGGTTGTCGTTCTAGTTCCGACGACGGTTTTAGCGCAACAGCACTATACTAATTTTAAGGAACGATTCCAAAATTTTGCAGTTAATATTGATGTGTTGAGTCGCTTTAGAAGTAAAAAAGAGCAGACTGAAACACTTGAAAAATTGAAAAACGGTCAAGTTGATATTTTGATTGTAACCCATCGTGTTTTGTCAAAAGATGTTGTGTTTGCTGATTTGGGCTTGATGATTATTGATGAGGAACAGCGATTTGGTGTCAAGCATAAGGAAACCTTGAAAGAACTGAAAAAACAAGTAGATGTCCTGACCTTGACAGCAACGCCAATTCCTCGTACCCTTCACATGTCTATGCTGGGAATCAGAGATTTGTCTGTTATTGAAACTCCGCCGACTAATCGTTATCCAGTGCAAACCTATGTCTTAGAAAAGAATGATAGTGTGATTCGTGATGCTGTCTTGCGTGAAATGGAGCGTGGAGGTCAAGTTTATTATCTTTACAATAAAGTTGACACGATTGATCAGAAGGTTTCCGAATTACAGGAGTTGATTCCAGAGGCTTCGATTGGTTATGTTCATGGGCAAATGAGTGAAATCCAGTTGGAAAATACTCTACTAGACTTTATTGAGGGACAATACGATATCTTGGTGACGACTACCATTATTGAGACAGGGGTGGACATTCCAAATGCTAATACTTTATTTATTGAAAATGCGGACCATATGGGCTTGTCAACCTTGTATCAGTTAAGAGGAAGAGTCGGTCGTAGTAATCGTATTGCTTATGCCTATCTCATGTATCGTCCAGAAAAATCGATTAGTGAAGTCTCTGAAAAGAGATTAGAAGCGATTAAAGGATTTACAGAATTGGGATCCGGATTTAAGATTGCTATGCGAGATCTTTCGATTCGTGGAGCAGGAAATCTCCTAGGAAAATCCCAGTCTGGTTTCATTGATTCTGTTGGTTTTGAATTGTATTCACAGTTACTAGAGGAAGCTATTGCTAAACGAAACGGTAATGCTAACACTAACACTAACACAAGAACCAAAGGGAATGCTGAGTTGATTTTACAAATTGATGCTTATCTTCCTGATACTTATATTTCAGACCAACGACATAAGATTGAAATTTATAAAAAAATTCGTCAAATTGACAACCGTGTCAACTACGAAGAATTACAAGAAGAGTTGATGGACCGATTTGGAGAGTACCCAGACGTGGTAGCCTATCTTTTAGAGATTGGTTTGGTTAAGTCTTATCTTGATAAGGTATTTGTTCAACGTGTGGAACGAAAAGAAAATAAGATTACAGTTCAATTTGAAAAAATTACTCAGCGATTGTTTTTGGCTCAAGATTATTTTAAAGCTTTATCCGCAACGAATTTAAAAGCAGCCATAACTGAGAATAAGGGCTTAATGGAAGTTGTATTTGATATCCGAAACAAGAAGGACTATGAAATTTTAGAAGGTCTGCTCATTTTTGGAGAAAGCTTATTAGAGATAAAAGAATCAAAGGAAGCAATTTCCCTTTAACATTTTTCTTCTATAAAATAGATAAAAATGGTACAATAATAAGTTGAGGTAATAAGTATGAGATTAGACAAATATTTAAAAGTATCAAGAATTATCAAGCGTCGTACAGTTGCAAAGGAAGTAGCAGATAAAGGCAGAATCAAGGTAAATGGAATTTTGGCTAAAAGTTCAACGGATTTGAAAGTTGATGACCAAGTTGAAATTCGTTTTGGAAACAAGTTGCTACTTGTAAAAGTACTAGAGATGAAAGATAGTACAAAAAAAGAAGATGCAGCAGGCATGTATGAAATTATCAGTGAAACAAGGGTAGAAGAAAATGTCTAAGAATATTGTACAATTAAACAATTCTTTTATCCAAAATGAATACCAACGTCGTCGCTACCTGATGAAAGAACGACAAAAACGGAATCGTTTTATGGGGTGGGTATTGATTTTGATTATGCTATTATTTATTTTGCCAACTTTTAATTTAGCGCAGAGCTATCAGCAATTACTCCAAAGACGTCAGCAATTAGCAGACTTGCAAACTCAGTATCAAACTTTGAGTGATGAAAAGGATAAGGAGACAGCATTTGCTACCAAGTTGAAAGACGAGGATTATGCTGCCAAATATACACGAGCGAAGTACTATTATTCTAAGAATCGGGAAGCTGTTTATACGATTCCTGACTTGCTCCCAAGGTGATAAAATGGAAAATTTATTAGACGTAATTGAGCAATTTTTGAGTCTATCGGATGAAAAACTAGAAGAGTTGTCTGATAAAAATCAAATATTGCGTTTACAAGAAGAAAAGGAAAGGAAGAATGCGTAAATTCTTAATTATTTTGTTGCTACCGAGTTTTTTGACTATTTCAAAAGTCGTTAGCACAGAAAAAGAAGTAGTCTATACTTCGAAAGAAATTTATTACCTTTCACAATCTGACTTTGGTATTTATTTTAGAGAAAAGCTAAGTTCTCCCATGGTTTATGGAGAAGTTCCTGTCTATGCGAATGAAGATTTAGTTGTAGAATCTGGAAAATTAAGTCCAAAAATAAGTTTCCAAATAACCGAGTGGCGTTTAAATAAACAAGGAATTCCGGTATTTAAGTTATCCAACCATCAATTTATAGCTGCAGACAAACGATTTTTATATGATCAGTCAGAGGTAACTCCAATAATAAAAAAAGTATGGTTAGAATCTGATTTTAAACTGTACAATAGTCCTTATGATTTAAAAGAAGTGAAATCATCCTTATCAGCTTATTCGCAGGTATCAATCGACAATACCATGTTTGTAGAAGGAAGAGAATTTCTACATATTGATCAGGTTGGATGGGTAGATAAGGAATCAACTTCTGAAGAAGATAATCGGATGGGTAAAGTCCAAGAAATGTTATCGGAAAAATATCAGCAGGATTCATTTTCTATTTATGTTAAGCAACTGACTACTGGAAAAGAAGCTGGTATCAATCAAGATGAAAAGATGTATGCAGCTAGTGTTTTGAAACTCCCTTATCTTTATTATACGCAAGAAAAAATAAATGAGGGGATTTATCAGTTAGACACGACTGTAAAATACGTATCTGCAGTCAATGATTTTCCAGGTTCTTATAAACCAGAGGGAAGTGGTAGCCTCCCTAAAAAAGAGGATAATAAAGAGTATTCTCTCAAGGACTTAATAACGAAAGTATCTAAAGAATCGGACAATGTAGCTCATAACATATTAGGATATTACCTTTCAAACCAATCAGATGCAACATTTAAGTCCAAGATGTCTGCCATTATGGGAGATGATTGGGATTCAAAAGAAAAATTAATTTCTTCTAAAATGGCTGGGAAGGTCATGGAAGCTATTTATAATCAAAATGGATTTGTGCTAGAGTCTTTGACTAAAACAGATTTTGATAATCAGCGAATTACCAAAGGTGTTTCTGTGAAGGTAGCTCATAAAATTGGAGATGCGGACGAATTTAAGCATGATACGGGTGTTGTCTATGCAGATTCTCCATTCATTCTTTCTATTTTCACTAAGGATTCCGATTATGATACGATTTCTCAGATAGCCAAGGATGTTTATGAGGTTCTAAAATGAGGGAACAAGATTTTTTAAATCATTTTCTCAGGAAGGGATATTTCAAAAAGCATGCTAAAGTGGTGCTAGCTCTTTCTGGTGGATTAGATTCTATGTTTCTATTTAAGGTATTGTCTACTTATCAAAAAGAGTTAGAAATTGAATTGATTTTAGCTCATGTGAATCATAAGCAGAGAGTAGAATCAGATTGGGAAGAAAAGGAATTAAGGAAGTTAGCTGTTGAAGCTGGACTTCCTATTTATGTCAGCAATTTTTCAGGAGAATTTTCAGAAGCGCGTGCTCGAAATTTTCGTTATGAGTTTTTTCAAGAGGTCATGAAAAAGACAGGTGCGACAGCCTTAGTCACTGCCCACCATGCAGATGACCAGGTGGAAACGATTTTGATGCGTTTGATTCGAGGTACCCGTTTGCGCTATCTATCAGGAATTAGGGAGAAGCAAGTAGTCGGGGATATAGAAATGATTCGTCCTTTCTTGCATTTCCATAAAAAAGACTTTCCACCAATTTTTCACTTTGAAGATACATCAAATAAGGAAAATTATTATTTTCGCAATCGTATTCGAAACTCTTATTTACCAGAATTAGAAAAAGAAAATCCTCGATTTAGAGATGCAATCTTAAGCATCGGCAATGAAATTTTAGATTATGACTTAGCCATAGATGAATTATCTAACAATATTGATGTGGAAGATTTACAGCAGTTATTTTCTTATTCTGAGTCTACACAAAGAGTTTTACTCCAAACTTATTTGAATCGTTTTCCAGATTTGAATCTCACAAAAGCTCAGTTTGAAGAAGTTTGGCAGATTTTAAAATCTAAAAGCCAGTATCGTCATCCGCTTAAAAATGGCTATGAATTGATAAAAGAGTATCAACATTTTCAGATTTGTAAAATCGGTCCTCAGGCTGATGAAAAGGAAGATGAACTTGTGTTACACTATCAAAATCAGGTATCTTACCAAGGTTATTTATTTTCCTTTGGAATTCCTTTAGAAGGTGAATTAATTCAGCAGGTACCTGTTTCACGGGAAACATCTATACACATTCGTCATCGAAAAACAGGAGATTTTTTGATTCAAAATGGGCATAGAAAAAAACTCAGACGTCTATTTATCGATTTGAAAATCCCTATGGAAAAGCGAAAATCTGCTCTGATTATTGAGCAATTTGGTGAAATTGTCTCAATTTTGGGAATTGCGACCAGTAATTTGAGTAAAAACACGAAAAATGATATAATGAACACTATACTTTATATAGAAAAAATAGATAGGTAAAAAAATGTTAGAAAACGATATTAAAAAAATCCTTGTTTCACACGATGAAATTACAGAAGCTGCTAAAAAATTAGGTGCTCAATTAACCAAAGACTATGCAGGAAAAAATCCAATTTTAGTTGGGATTTTAAAAGGATCTATTCCTTTTATGGCTGAATTGGTCAAACATATCGACACACATATTGAAATGGACTTCATGATGGTTTCTAGCTACCATGGTGGAACAGCAAGTAGTGGTGTCATTAATATTAAGCAAGATGTGACTCAAGATATCAAAGGAAGACATGTTTTATTTGTAGAGGATATCATTGATACAGGTCAAACTTTGAAGAATTTGCGAGATATGTTTATTGCAAGAGAAGCAGCTTCTGTTAACATTGCAACCTTGTTGGATAAACCAGAAGGACGTGTTGTAGAAATTGAGGCAGACTATACTTGCTTTACTATTCCAAATGAGTTTGTAGTAGGTTATGGTTTAGACTACAAAGAAAATTATCGTAACCTTCCTTATGTTGGAGTATTGAAAGAAGAAGTATATTCAAATTAGAAAGAGCAATTTTTAATGAAAAAACAAAATAATGGTTTAATTAAAAATCCTTTTCTATGGTTATTACTTATTTTTCTCCTAGTTACAGGTTATCAGTATTTTAGTACAGGTAGTGTTGCAGGGAAAAGTGAGCAAATTAATTATACAGAATTGGTAAAAGAAATTACCGATGACAATGTAAAAGAATTGACTTACCAACCAAATGGCAGTGTTATCGAAGTTTCAGGTGTTTATAAAAATCCTAAAACAAGTAAAGAAGAAACAGGTATCCAGTTCTTTTCTCCTTCTGCTACAACAGTAGAGAAATTTTCAAGTATTATTCTTCCTTCAGATACGACAGTATCAGAATTGCAAAAACTTGCTTCTGACCATAAAGCGGAAATAACTGTTAAGCATGAAAGTTCAAGTGGTATGTGGATTAATATTCTTGTATCCATTGTGCCATTCGGTATTCTATTCTTCTTCCTGTTCTCTATGATGGGAAATATGGGAGGAAATAATAGCCGTAATCCAATGAGTTTTGGTCGTAGCAAGGCTAAAGCTGCAAATAAAGAAGATATTAAAGTAAGATTTTCAGATGTTGCTGGAGCTGAGGAAGAAAAACAAGAACTGGTTGAAGTTGTTGAATTCTTAAAAGATCCAAAACGATTTACAAAACTTGGAGCCCGTATTCCAGCAGGTGTTCTTTTGGAGGGACCTCCGGGAACAGGTAAAACTTTGCTTGCTAAGGCAGTAGCTGGAGAAGCAGGTGTTCCATTCTTTAGTATTTCAGGTTCTGACTTTGTAGAAATGTTTGTCGGAGTTGGAGCTAGTCGTGTTCGTTCTCTTTTTGAAGATGCCAAAAAAGCAGCACCAGCTATTATCTTTATCGATGAAATTGATGCTGTTGGACGTCAACGTGGAGTCGGTCTCGGCGGAGGTAATGACGAACGTGAACAAACCTTGAACCAACTTTTGATTGAGATGGATGGTTTTGAGGGAAATGAAGGGATTATCGTCATCGCTGCGACAAACCGTTCAGATGTACTTGACCCTGCCCTTCTGCGTCCAGGACGTTTTGATAGAAAAGTATTGGTTGGCCGTCCTGATGTTAAAGGTCGTGAAGCAATCTTGAAAGTTCACGCTAAGAACAAGCCTTTAGCAGAAGATGTTGATTTGAAATTAGTGGCTCAACAAACTCCAGGTTTTGTTGGTGCTGATTTAGAGAATGTATTGAATGAAGCAGCCTTGGTTGCCGCTCGTCGTAATAAATCGATAATTGATGCTTCAGATATTGATGAAGCAGAAGATAGAGTTATTGCTGGACCTTCTAAGAAAGATAAGACAGTTTCACAAAAAGAACGTGAATTGGTTGCCTATCATGAGGCAGGACATACCATTGTTGGTCTAGTCTTATCGAATGCCCGCGTTGTCCATAAGGTTACAATTGTACCACGAGGCCGTGCAGGTGGATACATGATTGCACTTCCTAAAGAGGATCAAATGCTTCTATCTAAAGAAGATATGAAAGAGCAATTGGCTGGCTTAATGGGGGGACGTGTAGCTGAAGAAATTATCTTTAATGTCCAAACGACAGGAGCTTCAAACGACTTTGAACAGGCGACACAAATGGCGCGTGCAATGGTTACAGAGTACGGTATGAGTGAAAAACTTGGTCCGGTACAATATGAGGGCAATCATGCTATGTTTGGTGCACAGAGTCCTCAAAAATCAATTTCAGAACAAACAGCTTATGAAATAGACGAAGAGGTTCGTTCATTATTAAATGAAGCAAGAAATAAAGCTGCTGAAATTATTCAGTCAAATCGTGAAACTCACAAGTTGATTGCAGAAGCATTATTGAAATACGAAACATTGGATAGTACACAAATTAAATCTCTTTACGAAACAGGAAAGATGCCTGAAACAGTAGAAGAAGAATCACATGCATTATCTTATGATGAAGTAAAGTCAAAAATGAATGATGAAAAATAACCCAAAGAGAGGCAAGACCTCTCTTTTTTGTGCAGTTGAGGAGGTAAAGGGGACAGAATGGATGAAATGTGCCAAAAGTGTTTTTGAATTTGTTAGACTGTATCTAGAAAGGGGAAGATTATGCTTAAAAAAATGTATGAAGAAGTCCAAGGAATTGTATACAAGTGTAGAAATGAATATTACCTTCATTTGTGGGAGTTATCGGACTGGGATCAAGAGGGGATGATTTGCCTACATGAATTGATTAGTAGAGAAGAAGGGCTTGTAGAAGATATCCCACGCTTACGTAAATATTTCAAAACCAAGTTTCGAAATCGAATTTTAGACTATCTCCGTAAACAAGAAAGTCAAAAACGGAGATATGATAAAGAGCTTTATGAAGAAGTGGGTGAGATAAGTCATCGTATAAGTGAGGGAGGACTCTGGCTAGACGATTATTATCTATTTCATGAGACACTAAGAGATTATAGAAGCAAACAAAGTAAAGAAAAACAAGAAGAGTTAGAATGCGTCTTAAGAAATGAACGCTTCCGAGGTCGTCAAAGAGTATTAAGAGACTTACGTATTGTGTTTAAAGAGTTTGATATCCGTACTCAATAGGAAGTCATACAAAAAAACATAAAAAGTTTAAAAAAGGTGTTGACAAAGTTAGAAAAGTGGGTATAATAGTAAGAGTTGAAAATAACAACTCTGGTCCGTTGGTCAAGGGGTTAAGACACCGCCTTTTCACGGCGGTAACACGGGTTCGAATCCCGTACGGACTATGGTATGTTGCGGATGAAATACTGATTGAAAAAAAGTTTAAAAAAGTTTCAAAAAAGTGTTGACAAGAAAAAGCAGCTGTGATATACTAATATAGTTGTCACTTGAGAGAAGTGAGTGACAAAGACCTTTGAAAACTGAACAAGACGAACCAATGTGCAGGGCACTACAACAACTGTTGTAGTACTGAACAATGAAAAAAACAATAAATCTGTCAGTGACAGAAATGAGTGAGAACTCAAACTTTTAATGAGAGTTTGATCCTGGCTCAGGACGAACGCTGGCGGCGTGCCTAATACATGCAAGTAGAACGCTGAAGGAGGAGCTTGCTTCTCTGGATGAGTTGCGAACGGGTGAGTAACGCGTAGGTAACCTGCCTGGTAGCGGGGGATAACTATTGGAAACGATAGCTAATACCGCATAA